>VFZQ01000020.1 GCA_016871135.1 Acidobacteriota bacterium
AGAGTTCGGCGAAACGCCGATGTCGAAGCGCACCGGCCCAACCGGAGTCCGGTATCGAATGCCTATGCCCGCGGCGTGGACCATGTAGTCGAAGTCTTGCACGCCGCGTTGTTGCTTGCGGAACGAGATCTTGTTGAGCGAGCGGTAGACGTTGCCCATGTCGTGATAGAGCACGCCGCCGAAAGTGTCGCCAATCAACGGGAAACGCAGTTCCGTCACGTTCATCAGTAGCGCTTTGCCGCCGACTGGAAAACCGGTGAACAGATCACGCGGACCGGCTTGATTGTCAGGAAAACCGCGATGCGTCGCGCCGCCGCCGGAGAAAAACCTCTCGGGCAAGGGAACATCGCGCGAAGTGTCGCTGCCCATGATCGAATACATTCCGCCCAACGTTGTCAGCCGCGCGAAGGTGATGTCTTTGCGAACCCGGTGATAGCTGGAGTTACGCACGAGCAGGCGAAGAAAATTCGACTGCGATCCAAAGTAGCCGCTGGCGAGACCGAAGTCGATGGTATTGTAGACGCCGCGGCGCGAGTCGATCGGATCGTCGCGTTTGTCCTGAATGAGCGACGCCGACGCGATTCCGACACGCACCGGTTGCGAGAGAAGAGGAATCAGAGCGGGATCGATGGCAAGCGTCGTGTCATTGATGTTCACCCGCCGGAACGTGAAGCGGTACTGCAAGGTGTTGGCGCGAGAGAGCCGCTGGCCAAGCTGAACCGACGACTCGAGGCGTTCGGCCTCAAACGTGCGCACATCGCGGGAGTTGTCGTAGAGCGCGGTGAAGTTCAAGTTGAGCTTCGCGTTGCCGGTAAATTGGGGCGCGTAGTAGCTGGCAACGGCGCGCTTCTGAAAATTCGAAAACTGCGTCCGGAATGAAACCGTGTGTCCGAGCCCCATGAAGTTGACGCGGCTGACGCCAAAGTTGATGCGGGGCGAGAAACCGGGCGCGCCGGCCGGAGCGTCGAAGGTTCCGATGCCGCCGCCGATTCGCGCCAACTGCGCGCCGAATCCGTAGGTATAGGAATAGCGGCTGGCTTCTTCCAGTCGGTAGAGAACATTCTTGTCGCGCTCTCTGCCGGCCGGATTTTGCACGGCGATATCGACTTTGGCGAAGATGCCGAGTTCGTAGAGTTGGCGCTGCGCGTCGATGATGGCGCTCTGCGAAAGCGGGTCGCCGGTGTCCAGCGGAATGCGGTCGTAGATCAGCCGCGGCCTCGTGGTGCGGTAGCCGCTGACAAGCACACGGCGCACAAAGTTGCGGCGGCCTTCGACAACGCTGAACTTCACGTTGACGCGATTTACGCCTTCGACGGGCGCTGCCGTGCTTTCAAGAGATGCGTCGGGGAAGCCGTTGTTGAAGTAGTAGTTCAGGATCGAATCGCGATCGGTGATAACGCCGAACTCCGAATACGGCTGCCCCTCGACGGTTTGCAGCAATCGCTGCACGGTTTCGAGTTCGCGTAAATTGACGCCGGTGACTTCGACACTCTCCACAAACCACTGCGGGCCTTCCGTAATGGTCAAGTGAGCGGCGACTTCGGTTTCCTTGTTGAGAAAGCCCCTTTCGACGCGGTGTTGGACTTTCACGTCGCGAAAGCCGTTGGACCGGTACAAGAACTCAATGGCGCCGGCGTCCTTGCGCAACATCTCTTCGCTGAAGCGGCCGTTGCGGTAGCGGAGCCGTGTAGCGGGCGTAATGGTCATGCGTTCGAGGATTGTCTTTGTGTCGAAATACTCGTTGCCTTTGACATCGATGTGGACAAGCTTGTAACGTCCGCCGCGATCGATGCGGAAGAGCACGGTCTGCTCTCCGGAGCCGGTTGCGGATTCGTCGAGGAAGTCGACATCGGCGTCGAAGAAGCCCTGGCCTTGGAGATGCAGCGTGATGTTGCGGACGCCTTCATTGAGGAGATCGCGATCGACGGTGCGCTCCTGAAAAACAGGCACGAGACGGCGCAGCAGCCCGCGGCTGAGACGCGCGCCCTCGGCGCGAACACGGATTCGCGGACCTTGTTCGATGCGAAGATGGGGGCGGACTCGATTTTCGTTTTCGAGATACTCCAGGCGATCGAGCGCGACCTTTGCCATGAGGAAGTCGCGCTTCTGGAACGAATACCGGATACGTTCGAGGCCGTTCTGCACGCGGGCTTCGGTGACCTCCTTGTAACCCGCGGCGCCCCACAGACGTTGCCAGCGCGAGGGGTGTAGGATTTGTTTCGCGGTGAGACCCGGATCGCCGCTGATCGCCGGAGCCGTGAAACGAGCGCGCTTGCCGGGCGAGATATCGAATCGCAAGTTGACTTGTTGCGTGATCGACTCGTTGGCGAAAGCCGGTTTGACGGTGGCCTTATAAAAACCGTTGTCGCGGAGCTGCGAGAGGACTCCTTGTGTGGCGTCGAAGAGGTATTCGTCGCCGAAGTCCTGGCCGAGTTCGAGGCGCGTCGCGGCGATAAGTTGGCCTTCGTTGGGCGGATCGGGGACTTTGTTCACGGCGACGCCTCCGACGAACCAGGAGGGTTCGGTTTGGAACTCGAGGATTACCTCGCCCCCGCTCAGAGTGGCGTCAACATCGATAGCGTAAAAACGGCCCGATTCGTAGAGCTTCTCGATGGCCTCGCTGATGCGCGCGGAGTCGAAAAGGTCGCCCGCCTTCACGGGATTCATTCGATCGAGCGTCGGGAGCGGATACGGTTGCGAATCAGGCGCGTAGCGGATCGACGCAATCTTACGCCCGGTGAACGCCGCTTCTGGAGGCGCCGTTTGCGCCGCGGCTGAATAGCCGAGTACGGCCAACAACGGTACGATTCCCTTGTAAAAGTTGGGGGACGCCACCAATCGTCATGATAACGCGCGGACCGGCGCGGGTTACGCGAATTTACGTAAAGCCTTCTTGGGCTATGTCATAATGTGGCCAACCCTGGAGGGAGACCATGCGGTTCTCGTCACTCATCTACGCGACTTCGATTATCGTGCTCGCCCAGCAACCCGGCGCCGCTCCTGGAGCGGGCGCGGGTGGCGGCGCTACCGCGCCGACCAATCCCGGCGGCGGCGGTGCGACAAACCCGACCAACCCCGGCGCGGGCGGCGGATTCGGCAACACGAACCCGACCAATCCGGGCAACAATCGCTTCCCGGGCCAAAACCAGGATCCGAACAGCCGCTTCCCGGACATGATGCAGAACCGGCCGATTTTTATCAGCGGCAAAGTTGTACTGGAAGACGGAACGCCGCCGCCCGATTCGGTGACAATTGAGCGCGTCTGCAACGGCGTTGTAAGGCCCGAGGGATACACGGACTCCAAAGGGCGCTTCAGTTTCGAACTCGGCCGCAACAACAACGTCTTGGCCGATGCGAGCACATCGAGCGGCATCGACGACGGCCTGTTCGGCGGCGGAGGATTTGGCGGTAATCAGCGTTCGCCGATGGGCGGATTCGGCGGGCAGGGCCGGGGGATCAGCGAGCGGGATCTGATGGGTTGCGAAATCCGCGCGTCGTTGTCCGGCTTCCGCGGCGAGTCGGTGAATCTGGCGGGGCGGCGATCGCTCGACAATCCGGATATCGGTACGATGATTCTCCGGCGGCTGGCCAATGTAGAGGGTTACACGTTCTCGCTGACGACCGCGATGGCGCCGCGCGAAGCGAAACGCTCCTTCGATAAGAGCCGCGATTTGCTGAAGAAGAAGAAGTTCGACGAAGCGCAGGCGGAGTTGGAAAAGGCGACTTCCGCGTACGCCAAATATGCGATCGCGTGGTACGACTTGGGCCGCATCTATGAGATGAAGAAGCAGAGCGACGCGGCGATCAAGGCGTATGAATCCTCGATGGCCGCCGATCCGAAGTACGTGAATCCGTATACGAATCTGGCGTTGCTATTGGGTCAGAAAAAAGACTGGCAGCGAACGGCCGATGTGAGTGCGAAAGGCATCAAGCTGAACCCGATCGAGTTCCCGCCGTTATTCTACTACAACGCCGTGGCGAATATGAATCTCGGTAAGCTCGATGACGCCGAGAAGGCCGCGCGCGATGGCGTCAACGCCGATCCCAAGGGCCGCATGCCGCGCATGGATCAACTTCTTGGCAGTATTCTCGCGTCGAAGAACGATCTAAAGGGCGCGGTGGAGAGCTATCGGAGCTATTTGAAGAAGGACCCGAATGCGCCCGACGCCGCGCAGGTGAAGTTCCAAATCGCCGAGTATACGTCCGAAAAGAGCGCGGCGCCGGCGGCCGCGGTGGCGACTGGGCGCGTTGTCGAGGAGATTCCCGTGCGCGGGTCCGCGCCAGCGGCGCCTCCACCGGCGCCCGCGACCGTTTCGGCGCGTTCGGCTTGGCCGTCGTGGTCCGGCGGGATTTCGGATCTGCCGCCGGGCACGTTGTCGAAGACGCTCGACGCCGCGGCGCTAAGCAAGGAAATCACGGGCACCGTCTATTGGATTCACACGGCCGGCGATGCGGGACAGCTTGCGAAACCGGTGACGAAATACCAAGGCGCGGCCGTGGCGGTTTCGAAGAATCTATTGGTGACCAATTGCGATACGCTCGAAGCCACCGGCGCGACGGGTATCTATCAGAACGACAAGCTGCTGACGAGCAGCGTACGGCTGACGAAGTCGAGGCGTGCGGCGGGCCTGTGCGTGTTGGAAGTTTCGGGCGTAGCGCTGCAACCGGTCAACGGCGTCCGCTACGCGCAAGATTTAAGCGCGGGCGAAAAGACGTTCACCCTAACGGCGCAAGGTGTTGGCGAAGGCAAGCTGGCGTCAGCCAAAACACAAGGCGGTTTGAAGCTGTTGCTGGCGACATCTCCGGTGACCGCCGCGACCTCGGGCGGCGGGTTGTTTGACGAGTTCGGCAACCTGATCGGGGTAACTACGCTGCGTTCGATGAACGCGGTCATCGCTGTCGAAGAGTTTTATCAGTAACGCCGGTGTACACTCCGGCGCATTTCAGAGAGGACTCGCCCGACGCGCTGCACGCGGTGATGCGGCGATTTCCGCTGGCGACGTTAGTTGTACCGACGGCGCAAGGCCTGGAAGCGACGCATGTACCGATGCTGCTTGAGGACGGCGTCTTGCGAGGACACGTTGCTCGTTCGAATCCGATTTGGCATGCGGCGACCGGCGAGGCGCTGGCGATCTTTCAAGGCCCGCAGCGCTATATCTCGCCGAACTTCTACGCGACGAAACGGACCGACGCGCGCGTTGTTCCGACTTGGAACTACGTCGCGGTGCATGCGTATGGCACGTTGCGGGCGTTTGAAAGCGCTAACGAACTTCTACGTATAGTTACGGCGTTAACGGACGCGTTCGAGGCGCCGTCGGAACATCCGTGGCTCGTGAGCGATGCGCCGCGGGAATACATCGACAAACTGCTCGGCGCGATCATAGGCCTTGAGATTCCGATCGCGCGAATCGAAGGCAAGTGGAAGTTGAGTCAGAACCGGCCGGCCGAAGATCGCGCCAGTGTTCGAACGGCGCTCGGCGATGAAGAGATGGCGCGGTGGATCGACGCTACGGAAGTTCCTTGATGCGGAGATTGCGGAACTCAGCGTAGGCTTGGTGGCCGAGTAGCGCGATGTGTCCGGATTTGCGCGCGAGGCCCGGGTGTTTCTTGAGCACTTCGGCTTCGCGGACTTGATCTAGATCGGCGTCGACGATGATGGCGCCGTTGAGCGTGATCGTGATGCGGCGGCCGTCGGCGCGGATTTCCTGTGTGTTCCATTCACCGGGCTTCTTTAGAAAGCCGGTGCGCGCGGGCCAGACGTCGTAGATTGCGCCGTGATACTGCTCGGGCTTCAGCTTCATCGGGCCGTACTTTGGACCGCTCTGATCGAGAACCTGGATCTCCATGCCGAGCGTCGATGTGTGACCGTCGCGCGGGGCGCGGATGCCGATGCCGTTGTTGGAATCAGCCTCGAGCTTGAACTCGAAACGGAAGACGAAGTTGGCGTATTCCTTCGCGGTCATTAGCTTCTGACCGCCGTCGAGCGGGCAGACGATGGAGCCTTCGCGCACGAGGAAGCCGGGTCCTTGCTTGTTGACGATGAACCAGCCGTCGAGCGTCTTGCCGTCAAACAGCGGCTTGAATCCGTCTTCGGCGAACAGCGCGGCCGAGAGCAACAGCGCGAATCTCATATGTCGAATCCATGCTGTTTGCGGTGATGCGGGCCATCGTATGTCTTCGCGGATTTGAAGAGCTCGTGGCGGCCGTCGCTGGCCTCCTCGCGAACCTTACTGAGCAGCGTCTCCTTCTCGCCGGCGGTCATCGGCTTGAACGTTCGCGCCAGCGCGATGTCCTCTTTCAACTGCGCCATCGTCGTGATTCCCATGACCTGGGAAACGATCGGAAGACTGAGGCAGTATCGAAAACAGTCGGTTGCGCTGAGGCCGAACTTTTCGATCAGGCGTCCTTGCGGATGCCCGCCCGCGAGGCCCTTCATGCCGATCACACCGACCTTCTTACTCAGACACGCGGGCACAACTTCCTGCTGAAAGCTGCGATAGAAGCGGTCGAGGACGTTGATCGGCATTTGCGCCGTGTCCCAGTCGTGCGGCTTACCGAGCATCTTCAAGTGGATGCGCGGATCCTTGTGTCCGGTGAAGCCGATGAAGCGGACTTTGCCTGCTTTCCTCGCTTCGAGCGCGGCCTTCAGACCGCCCTTTTCGAAGACCCAATCGGGGTCATTGTCGTAGACCATTTCGTGGAACTGCCAGAGGTCGAGGTAATCGGTCTGCATGCGGCGCAGCGAGTCGTCGAGGTTTTTCATCGACCCGGCGTAGTCGCGCTCGCAGTTCTTGGTCATCAAGAAAACCTTCTTACGGCGACCGTCGGTCTTGAGCGCTTTGCCCATGACCTCTTCGGAGTGGCCGTCGTGATAGTCCCAGGCGTTGTCGAAGAAGGTGAGACCTTCGTCGATGGCGGTGTGCATGATGCGGATCGCTTCGTTGTGGTCCTTGACGGCGCCGATGTGCCAACCGCCGAGACAGGCGATCGACACGCGCTGGCCGGTGCGGCCGAGCACCCGCGTGGGCAGGCCGGTGGCGGAAGCGGAAGAGGTTTGTGCGAGGACCTCATCGGCGAGCGCGGCAGCGGTGAGGGCGGCTCCGGTGAGGACGCCACGGCGGGAAACGTTTGGCTCAGGCATACCGGATGTTATATCGGATTTTGGGTGGTGATGTATAGGCATGGAACCCGACTTGCGTACGCGGGGGTTCCTGCCGGCCATGGGCGTGCGTAGACCGCGGGCATGGAAAAGCAGTGCGCTCTTTGGGCGTTCGTGCTCGCCGAGTCCGATGAAGTATTCCCTTTTACGTTCCATAGTCGATTTGAATCCTTTCTTCCTTCACGCTCATGTCGAAGCAGGCTTGGACGACTTCGCGGCTGATGAATTGGAGGCGGCCTTGTTGGAATTCGCAGAAGCCTGCCTAAACCTCATCACGGCACGGTAACGGTATTTTGCACGCGGTCGACCGTGCCATCCGGCGCGGTTGCGGTGAGGATGTAGGTCGTCGTTTTGTCGACAACCGCGTTGAAGCACTGCGTGCCGGGCTTCAGAGGTTGCTCGATGCGCGGGCTGAGTGAGACGGTTGCGGTGCGATCGACGACGTAACAAAACTGCACCGTTGTGCCGGGCGGGCGCTCGGTCGTTCCTTGGATGACGAAGCTGGTGATTAGCGGTTTGGGCGGGGCGCCGATCTTGACTTGAAACGTCGCCGTGACATCGCCACCGGGGCCGCCGGCTTTTAGCGTGTAGGTCGTGTCCTTCGCCGGGGTGTCGCTGATGCAGCGGTTGAGCGACGGCTTTAGGTCCTGCTCGATTGAGGGCGTGATCGATACGGTCGCGGCGTTGTCGGTGCCGTAACAAAGCGTCACCGTCTCGCCACGCGCGATCGACACTGCGTTGCCGTAGAAGTGCGTGATTTTTGTCGGCTTCGGCGTTTCGACGGCGCGGGGCTTGTCGGCCTTCTTCTCGCACCCGATGAACAAAATGAAAACCAGCGGCAGGGCTCGCATCAACAGACGATTCTCGCACGCATACAATAACGATGACAGCATGATTCGCTTACTGGTCTTCATCGCTCTGGCCGCATTCGCGCAGGAGCACTCGCCCGAGCGAGAGAAAAATCCGTTCGCCAACAACCGCGCCGCCGCCGATGCCGGCAAACGCATCTATGATCAAACCTGCCAGGCGTGCCACGGCGCCAACGGACGCGGCGATCGCGGGCCGTCGCTGGCCGGCACGATGACGCGCGGAAATCTGGACGGCGAGATTTTTCTCAACATCCGAAATGGTGTGCGCGGCACGCAAATGCCCGGCTTTCCCGGCTTGCGGACCGAGCAGGTCTGGCAGCTGGTCACCTATGTCCGCACGCTGAACGCCGCGCCGGCCGCAGCTTCCGGCGAAACAGTGAGTGGGAATGCGGCGAACGGAGAGACGCTTTTCTTTGGCCGCGCGGGTTGTGCGGCGTGCCATGAAGTGAACGCGCGAGGCGGGATCGCGGGGCCGGAGTTGTCGAACGCGGCGCGCTTCCCGGTGGCGCAGTTGCGAGCGAAGATCGCCGATCCAGCTACTGTGGTGACGCCGCTGGCACGTGGGCGGCGGGGCGGGCACGTCGTGGTCAAGATGAAAGACGGCCGCGAGATCCGCGGCGTCAGCAAGGCCGCGGATACGTTCACGATGCATGTGGCGGATGCGGCTGCGAAGTTGCACCTGCTCAACATCGCCTCCATTGCCGAGACGCGGTACGAAGCGGCGTCGTTGATGCCGGCGTCGAAGCTGGCGGCGGGCGAGATCGACGATGTCGTGGCGTACCTCAAAGCCAACCGCGGGCGCGATCTGGCGCAGACGGCAAAGGCGCCGATCACAGGAGGGCTTTCGCCGGGGCGCCTGCGCAAGGCCTCTAAAGAGCCGCACAACTGGTTTAACTATTGGGGCAACTACGACGGCAAGCATTTTTCGCAACTCGATCAGATCAACACGGCGAATGTGAAGGGGCTGCAAGTGAAATGGACTGCGCAGTTGCCGGGGGATTCGATCCTGCAATCGACGCCGGTTGTCGTCGACGGCATAATGTACACGGCGGGGCCTCCGGGCGAAGTCTACGCGATCGACGCGCGCACGGGTTTGCAGATCTGGCGCTATCAACGCAAGCAGAAGCAGATCAACCCGTATGAGAGCAATCGCTTTAACCGCGGTGTGGCGGTGTTGGGGAACCGCGTGTTTTTCGGCACGCTGGACGCGTATGTGATCGCACTTGATGCGCGGACGGGGCTGCCGCTGTGGGAGACGAAGGTCGCCGAGACGATGGAGGGTTATGCGATTACGGCGGCGCCGCTGTCGGTGGGCGACAAGATCATCGTCGGCATGGGCGGTGGCGAGTACGGCGTTCGCGGGTTCCTCGACGCCTACGACGCGGCGACCGGCAAGCGGCTTTGGCGTTTTCATACGACCGCCGGGCCGGGCGAGTTCGGCGCGGAGTCGTGGTCGGACGATTCGTGGAAGCGCGGCGGCGCGGCGACTTGGCTGACCGGAAGCTACGATCCGGAGAGCGACACGCTCCTTTGGACGACCGGCAATCCCGGGCCGGACATGAACAATCGCATTCGCAAGGGCGACAACTTGTTCTCGTGTTCGGTTGTTGCGCTTGATCCGAATACAGGCAAGCGCAAGTGGCACTATCAATTCACGCCGAACGATTCGCACGATTGGGACTCGAACGAAGACGTCGTGCTGTTCGATCGCGTGATCGACGGCCGGCCGCGCAAGCTGATGCTGCATGGCGACCGCAATGGTTTCCTCTATTTGCTTGATCGCACCGACGGCAAATTCCTGAAGGCCTGGCCGCTGGTGAAGCAGACGTGGAACGTTGGCTTCGACGAGCGGGGCCGGCCGATGTGGGCGCCGAATTCGCAGGCGTCGCCCGAGGGGACGGTGGTGTTTCCGTCGCTGGGCGGTGCGACGAACTGGCAGTCGCCGTCGTTCGACGACCGCACGGGGATGTTCTACGTCGTGACTTCGGAAGCGGGCCAGCGCTACTTTATCGATGAGCAAAAATACGAGCCGGGCAAGGCGTACTGGGGCGGGCGGGCGCAGGGCATCGACGTCGCGCCGATCGCGGCGATCAAGGCGATTGATGCGATGACGGGCACGATCAAATGGACCTATCGTATTTCGGCGGGATCGCTGGCGGCGGGCGTGCTGGCGACCAAGGGCGGCGTGTTGTTTGCGGGCACGCGCGAGGGCAACATGCTGGCGCTCGATGCGCAGTCCGGCAAGCTGCTGTGGAAGATGCAGACGGGCGGGACGATAGCGTCGTCGCCGATGAGCTACGCCGTCGATGGCACGCAGTCCGTGGCGCTGTCGGCGGGCGGCGTGTTGTATTCGTTCGCGCTGCCTCAGGAACCTTAGGTCTACGCTTAGCGTTTCTCCCAATGGATACGGCAGCGCGATCCGCCGATCATGGGAGAAGTGCGTCAACTCACAGCCATTCTCCTTGCGTCGATCGCGCTCTGCGCGGCCGACGTCACCGAGCCAACGTTTCTTGCGTTGAAGAACGGCTCGCGACTTCCGTACGACAACCTGACTAAAGAGGGCAACCTCTACATCGTGCGGAACGGCGGATCGACGCTGTTCATCGACGCGTCGGAAGTGGTGCCGCCGAAGCCGCCCGAGCTACCCAAGGCGGAGTGGACCGGCGCAACGCTGAGCCCGGCGCATAAGTGGATCGGCGAATCGGCCGACAAACACAACGTGCGGCCGGAGTTGATTCAGGCGATCGTCGAAGTGGAATCGGCGTTCAAGATGGATGCGAAGAGCCACGCGGGCGCTATCGGGCTGATGCAATTGATGCCGGCGACGGCGCGGTCACTGAAGGCGAATCCGTATGATCCGGAGCAGAACGTTGAGGCCGGGACACGGTATCTCGACATGCTGTTGAAGAAGTACGAGGGGCGGCCGAATGGGTTGGCGCTGGCGCTGGCGGCGTACAACGCGGGACCGGGAGCGGTCGACCGTTGGGGTGGCATTCCGCCGATCAAAGAGACGCGGAATTATGTGCGGAAGGTGATTTCGCGGTACCGGCAGCTGGTGCGGAATTAAGCCTTTGGGCCGTTGATTCATTTCAACGCCTCGTTGAAGAATCAGGGTTGGGGCAATCGCTGAACGCTTACTTGAGCGACGTGCTCAATGAGGCGATTCTTGGCGAATCGCCGGATCCGGAGACACATCGGGAACGTGTGGAGAAATTGCTGAGCCGGCTTCACGCTTTGCCGATCGACAGAAGCGGATTCGATTCCACCGCATATCTTCCAAAGCTCCGCGATGCAGGTGATTTGGCGTAGAGTGGGATCGACTCGTTATTCTAGTTATTTCCCCACATGTCAAAAATCGAACGGGCCCTCCTCAGCCTCACCGACAAAACCGGCGCCGTCGAGTTCGCTCGCGGCCTCCGCGCTCTCGACGTCACTCTTATCTCCACTGGCGGCACCGCGAAGCTTCTGAAAGACGCCGGCCTTGAAGTACACGACGTTTCCAACGTGACTCACTTTCCCGAGATGCTCGATGGCCGCGTGAAGACGATTCATCCCAACATCGCGGGCGGCATTCTCGCCATGCGCTCGAAGCCCGAACACATGGAGGCGCTGGAACAACACGCCATTCCGACGATTGACCTTGTTGTCGTTAATCTCTATGCGTTCGAGAAGATCGCCGCGAAGAAAGACGCGCATGTCGGAGACCTGATCGAGAACATCGATATCGGCGGACCGACGATGATTCGCGCGGCCGCGAAGAACTGGCAGGATGTGGCCGTCGTCACCAACCCGGGCGATTACAACGCGCTGCTCGAAGAACTGAACACCAACGCCGGCGCGCTTTCGAAAAAGACGCATTGGGATCTCGCCGTCAAAGCCTTCCATATGACGGCCGCTTATGATCGCGCGATCTCCAATCGCCTTGCCGACATCTCTATCGAAGACGAAGATTTTCGCGACGAGCGCACCGATCTTCCACGGACGCTCGATTTGCGTGTGCCTCGCGCGCTCGACATGCGCTACGGCGAGAATCCGCATCAGAAGGCCGCACTCTACGCGACCGGCGGGCAAGGCGTCGCCGGCGGCAAACAGCTGCAAGGCAAGGAACTGAGCTACAACAATCTCGTCGATCTCGACGCGGCGTGGCTGCTCGTGCAGGAGTTTGAAGGGCCCGCGAGCGTGATCATCAAGCACACCAACCCGTGCGGATGCGCGGAGCAATCAACACTCGCCGAGAGCTATCGCAAAGCCTTCGACGCCGATCCGGTTTCGGCGTTCGGCGGCGTGTTGGCGTTTAGTCGCGAACTCGAAGGCGAGACGGCGGCGGAGGTGTCGAAGACGTTTATTGAAGCGATTGCCGCGCCGTCGTATTCCGCGGAGGCGTTGCAAATACTTTCGGCGAAGAAGAACCTGCGGCTCGTGGCCGTGGATGCCATTAACGACCGCTTCGTCGTCAAATCGATCAACGGCGGATTTCTGGTGCAGTCGCCCGATTACGCGACGCTGGATAGCGCTACGGCCAAGGCCGTCACCACGCGCCAACCGAGTGAAGACGAGTGGCGCAACCTTGGCTTCGCGTGGAAGTGCGTGAAGCATGTGAAGTCGAATGCGATTGTTTATGCGCGCGACGGGCAACTGCTTTCGGTGGGCGCGGGACAGATGTCGCGCGTGTTTTCAGTAGAGATCGGCGCGAAGAAATCGGTGCTGCCGCTGGATGGTTGCGTGCTGGCGTCCGATGCGTTCTTTCCCTTCCCCGACGGGCTCGAAGCGGCGGCTGCGCATGGCATCACGGCGGCGATCCAGCCGGGCGGCTCGGTGAAGGACGCCGAGGTCATTGAAGCGGCGAACCGGCTCGGCATTGCGATGGTGTTTACTGGCGTGCGCCACTTCCGGCACTAATCGACGTAGAGAAATTCGTTGCTCGCGAGCAGCGCGTGGCACAACGCTTCGAAAGCGCGCTCGCGCGCTTTTTCGGCGGGTACATTCGCAAACGTGTGTATCGAGGTCTGCTTGTCGACGAAGGCGACCGCTTCCTGTAGTTCATTGGCAGCCGGCAGCCGAGACAACGCAATCTTATACGCCATCGGCACATCGCCCTTCACGCGCGCCGCCAAATCCCGCGCGGCCGCGACTAGCACATCGTCATTCAACATCGCCAGGGATTGCAGCGGCGTGGCCGACCGCGCGCGGCGATTGCAGTTCACCTGGATCGATGGAAAATCGAAGACCTGCAAGAACTGGAATGGATGATTGCGGCGCGACATGATGTAAATGCTTCGACGGTGCTTATCATCGACTAAGTCTTGTAGTCCATCGGTGCGTGTCTTCAGCATCACGGGCTTTCCACCGATGCGCAGATCGAGTTTTCCGCTGGCGGCCAGCACGCCATCGCGCACGGCTTCGGCGTCCAGACGAATGAGATTCATGCGCGAGAGCAGCTGGTTCTCCGGGTCGGCCGCATTGGAACCGCCGCGCGAACTCTGCCGATACACCGATGACGTGAGGATGAGGCGATGCAGCTTCTTGAGGCTCCAGCCCTGATCCATGAACTCCACGGAGAGCCAATCGAGCAGTTCCGGATGGGTGGGCGGCGCGCCCATTTTGCCGAAGTTCTCGGGGGTCTCAACAATTCCTCGACCGAAGTGTTGCTGCCAAACACGATTGACCATCACGCGCGCTGTGAGCGGATTGTCGCGGGACGTTAGGAATCGCGCGAACGCCAGGCGGTTGCCCGTTGTCTCGCCCGCCGCGTCGCGCGCGGGCGCGAACGATTCCGACAGCACTAGCGGTACACCGGCAGTCACGCGCGGTCCCGGCGACTCAATCTGTCCGCGCTGCAACAGACGTGTATTCGGCGCCGGTCCGACATCCCATAACGCAGCGATCTTCTCGAAGTTTTTCCGGAACGATTTCAACGTGTCGATCTGCGTGCCGAGCTTGCTATCGGCCGCTTCGTCGTCCTTGCTCAACGTCTTTTTCAGCTCGTCGTCGCCGACGGCGAGCGCACGCCCAAATTTCCCAACCAAGTATTTCTGGACTTCGGTCCGTTTCTCCGCGGCAACGCCAACGGCCTCACGGGCGTCGGCGCGGAACGCTTCCGGAAGCGCGGCCAACTTGGTGTCCAGCAGCTTTTCGCGGTAAGGCGCGCGCAGCTTCGTTCGTTCCCGCTCGACGCGTTTCGTCTGCTCGTCGATTTCGTGATTGTGCTTCTCGATCGCCTCCTGCTCTGGTTTGGCCACGTCGGGCAAAAAGCGGTGCTTCGGCTGCGTCCACTTCATCGGGTTGAACGCGGGAGTAAAGATCGCGGCCATGCGGTAGTAGTCGCGCTGCGGAATTGGATCGTAACGGTGCGTGTGGCATCGGGCGCAACCGACGGTCAGCCCCATCAGGTTCGTCGAAACCTTTTCCATCAGGTTCACGACAACATCCCACCGCTCTCCGATCAGATTCACGATATCGGCGTCGGTGCGGTCATACACGCTGCGCAGGTAGCCGGTCGCGGTCAGCGCTTCGATCATCTCCGGCGTGTACTTCGACGCCTTTCGCCAGTCGAACAACTCGTCGCCCGCAAGCTGTTCGGTGAGGAAACGGTCGTAGGGTTTGTCGTTGTTGAACGCGTTTACGACGTAGTCCCGATAGCGCCAAACGCCGTCAAGCAGCTCGACGACGGGGAAGCAGTTGTCGAATCCAGCCGCGTCGACATAGCCTGCGGAGTCCAACCAGTGCCGGCCCCAGCGCTCGCCGTAGTGTTTCGATGCGAGTAGTTTGTCGATCAACCGCTCGTAGGCGCCAGGCTTGGTGTCGGCGGCGAATTCCTCCACCTCCTTCGGCGTCGGCGGCATCCCGAGCAGGTCGTAATAGGCGCGCCGCATTAACGTCGCGGGCGCCGCTTCGGGACTCAACGAGAGACTTTTCGCCTCAAGCTTGGCGAGGATGAACGCATCGATCGGCGTGCGGACGCGATCCTTCGCGCGCACCGCTGGCGCGGGCCTCTTCAAAGGCTTCTGAAACGACCACCACTGCTTTTGCTCCGCCGTAACCGGCGGCGCTTCGGCACCCGTAAACTGCGTGCGCTCGGCGACAGCCTCGCGCGCGCCGAATCGCGACGTATCAATCCACCGGCGCAGCGCACGGATCTCATCGGCGGTCAACCGCGCGGATCCCTTCGGCGGCATCACACCGCGTTCGATCTGCCTGATGAGGATGCTCTTGTCCGCGACGCCTTCTTCAATCACGGGTCCATTCGCGGAGCCGCGCACGGCGGAGGCGAGAGTGCGAAGGTCCAAACCGGCCGCGGGCTTGTCGTTCAGGTGGCATGGCGCGCATTTTGCCGCGAGAATCGCTTTCGGGCCTGCATCGAACGCCTTGGTCTGCTCGGTCCAACGGGCCGCGTGCGCATCCGCTTCGTCCGACAGCGCGCCTCCGTCGATCCACTGTTTGATGGTCGCAATTTGCGCGGAATTCAGATGCAGATTGAACGCATCAGGCGGCATCAACTTCTTCGATACCTTTTCGTACAACAGCGATTTCTCGCTGCTGCCCTTCACCAGCACCGGTCCTTCATGACTGCCTCGAAGGGCGGAAGCGGCCGTGCGCAGGTCCAGGCCGGCCATCGCAGTTCCCCCGTGACACGAAAAGCAGTGCGCGGTGAAGATCGGCAGTACATCGCGCTCGAAACGAGGCTGGGCACAGAGAACGCCGGCGGCCAACAGGAATAGGGGTTTCATGCGCGCAACAGATCCTTTACAACTTGCGCTCCCGTTACGGTGGCATCGGTCGCGGTCTCCACGCGTCCCCCGTTGGGGAACGTCAACTTGGTGTGATCGAGCCCGAGCAGATGCAACATGGTGGCTTGCAAATTCGGCACGCTGACGCGATTTACGGTCGCCTTGTAACCGAAGTCGTCGGTCTCGCCATACGTCAGGCCCGGCTTGAATCCGCCGCCCGCGAAAAAGAGGCTGAACGCGTTGCGGTTGTGGTCGCGGCCGTCGGCATTTTGCGTCGTTGGCAAGCGGCCAAACTCGCCGGCCCACATGACGATTGTCGAATCGAGCAAGCCGCGCGCTTTCAAATCGGATATGAGCGCGACCGTTGGCTGATCGGTCTTGTCACAGATACGAGGCAGCTCGGTTTTTAACTTCGAATGCGTGTCCCAAGGCTGGCCCGTCCCCGGAAACACCTGCACAAATCGCACGCCGCTTTCGATCAGTTTTCGGGCCATCAGGCACCGCAACCCGTAGCTGGCCATGCGCGGGTTGTCGAGGCCATACGCCTTTTTCGTCGCCTCGGATTCCTTCGACAGGTCGAGCACATCGGCCGCCGCCAACTGCATCCGAGCCGCGAGTTCGTAGTTTTCGATACGCGCATTCAGTTCGCTCTCGCCTGGATGCAAGTCCTGATGACGCCGGTTCATCGCGCCGAGGAAGTCCAGAGTCGCGCGCTGCGCACCTGGCGGCTGCGGCTCGGTGCGGTTCAAGTTGTGCACGGGCGCGCCGGTCGAGCTAAACTCAACTCCCTGATACAGCGCCGGCAAATAACCAGACGACCACAACTGATTCGCGCTCACCGGATATCCCTCCGGATCACGCAGCACAATGTAGGCCGGCAGATTCTGATTCTCCGTACCGAGCGCGTAACTCACCCACGAACCGAGAACGGGGCGGCCAGGAAAGATGCGGCAGGTATGCAGCATGTTCAGGCCCTCGGGATGATTGTTGTGCTCGGTGTACATCGACCGGATCATGCACAGTTCATCCACCACCGTGGCGAGCTTCGGCATGATGTCGGCGATTTCCATGCCGCATTGGCCGTGTTTGCGGAATTCAAACGGGCTCGGCAACAGCGTATTCGAATTGTTGGGCTGATGAATCTCGACACCGTCCGGATGCGGCTTGCCGGCGTACTTGGCAAGCATCGGCTTCGGGTCGAATAGATCCATCTGACTCGGACCGCCATTGTGTACGAGTTGAATCACCGCTTTCGCGCGCGGTTCGATATGCCCTTTGCGCGGCTTCAGATTCTCGGCAATTTGGGCGAGGGCCACCGACCCAAACCCGAGTCCGGAAGATTGCAAGAGTTGTCGCCGTGAAATCATACGCGCCCCATTTATTCTACGCGCGGCAGATGCCCCGCAAGGGCCTGCTTCACTTCGGTCGACGCGCCAGCCGCCAGGTTCACCCACTCGTGCGGGTCCTGCCTGCGGTCGTACAACTCTTCGGCGCCGTTGTTGTAGCGGATGTAGTGCCAGCGGCTGGTGTAGACGCAGTGATTGCCTTTCAAGTATGTCGACACCACCGCGCGGTCGGTCGGCGTTGAAGGATCGTGCAACTGGGGCCGCAGCGATACGCCGTCGACGCCTTGCGTCTTGGGCAGTCCAGCGAGATCGGCGAGCGTGGGATAGACGTCGATCAAACTTACCGGATGATCGCAGCGTGTACCCGGTTTCGTTACGCCGGGTGCGGCGATGATGAACGGCACATGCGTCGCGCGCTGCCACAGCGCCTGCTTGTGCCAGTGCCACTTCTCGCCCAAGTGATAACCGTGATCACTCCACAAACAGACGATCGTGTTGCCGCGGTTCGGCCCGGCGTCGAGAGCGTCGAGTATGCGCCCGACCATGGCGTCTGAAAAAGTAATGCACGCCAGATAGGCCTGTACGGCGCGCTTCCAATTGCCGGTCGAGACAAGCAGATGATGGCTGGACTCCGCGTTCAGCGCGAACGTCCGCGCGATCGGGGGCACGTCGGCGAGGTCGTCCTCTTTCACGTTGGGAACGATCACCTCGTCGAGCGGATACATGTCGTAATACTTCTTCGGCACAAACCAGGGAATGTGCGGGCGGAACATGCCCGCGGCGAGAAAGAACGGCGACGAGTGTGTTTTCGATAGGTGCGCCGCGGCCCAGGAAGAGACTTTGTAATCGGGCATGTCCGCATCGGCGACATCGACCGGCGACCAGTCGAAGTTGCGCCACGACACCGATGGCATCGGCGTCAGCGGCCGGCCGGCGGGTTCGGGATCCGGCGGGAACGAGTAGTTGTCGTGCCAGTCGTTTGCGCGCGCGGCCGGATTCCAATGGAAATACTCGTCCCACGATGCGGGATCGTTGAAGCCCTTTCCGTGATGGAACAACTTGCCGCCGCCGTGCGTGGTGTAGCCGTTGGCTTTGAAGTGCTGCGGGAGAGTGACGGCGTTCGGCATGCGCGGACGCCACTTCTGCTCATTGCCATAGACGCCCGAGGTCGCCGGCATGCGTCCGGTCATCAAGGCCGTCCGGGATGGGTTGCAGAGCGGCGAGGCGGTATGCGCGTCCGTGAACAACAGTCCGCGCGCCGCCAGACGATCCAGATTCGGCGTCTTCACCTGAGGATGCCCGCCAAGAGCGCCGACCCAATCGTTCCAGTCGTCGACCGCGATCATCAACACATTGGGCCGCGCGGCTTGTTGGGCCGCCAGCGCTCCGAGAAACAAACGGCGCGTCATCATACCGGACCATACTAATGCAGAATCCCAAGGCTTGCGGGCCCGCGGATTTGATATAACGCACAGGTGGCAATCTCGAAACATATCGCGCTCGTGGGCCTGCTTGTCGCGGGAGGAATTTTTGGATGGCAGCGGCAGGCCTCGTGGCCGCCGCCGGTGCAGAAACTTCCGGAGTCCAACGCGGCGCTGCCCCTCGACCAGGCGCTCAAGACGTTTTATCTTCCGCCCGGTTACAAGCTCGAAGTGGTCGCCGCCGAACCGATGATCAAAGACCCGATTGTCATCGACGAAGACGCCGACGGACGCTTGTACGTCATCGAAATGCCCGCGTTCGCGATGGACATGGAGATGCGCGATTCGTTTGAGCCGATCTGCAACATCGTAATTCTTGAAGACACCAACGGCGACGGCAAGATGGACAAACGCACGGTGTTCCTGGACAAGCTGGTGCTGCCGCGCGCGATCAAGGTGTTGGCCGACGGCGTGCTCGTCGCCGAGCCGCCGAATCTCTGGTATGCACGGGACACCGATGGCGACGGCAAGGCGGACAAGAAGGACCTCGTCCG
>VFZQ01000021.1 GCA_016871135.1 Acidobacteriota bacterium
ACTGGCCGATTGAAGGCGCGCGACACCTATGCAAAAGGCGAGATCATCGCATCGACCGATGAGCGCTTCCGGCCCGTGAATCTACACGGGGCATCCGATGGCACGCTCTACATCGTCGATATGTATAGCGGCGTCGTGCAGGACATCGCGTATCAGACCGACTATCTAAAGACTTACATCAAGAACGCGAAGCTGGAGATGCCGGTCGGCCTCGGACGTATCTATCGCCTCACGCATCAGTCGATGAAGCCCGGCCCGAAGCCGGCGCTTTCAAAGGCTACCCCCGCGGCGCTGGTGAAGGCGCTAGAGCATCCGAACGGCTGGTGGCGCGATAAAGCGCAGCAGCTTTTGATTCAGAAAAGCGACAAGTCCGTTGTGCCCGCGTTGCGCAAACTCGCGCTCGAATCGAAGGACTGGCGCACGCGGCTGCACGCCCTGTGGACGATTGACGGCCTCAATTCGACCGATGAGGCGACGGTAACGAAGGCCCACTACGATAGACATGCCGACGTTCGCGCCAGTGCGATTCGGCTATCGGAATCGTTTCTGAAACAGGGCAAGATGCACGCGCTCGTGCTGAAGAAGATGGACGATGCGAGTTGGGCGGTTCGGCGGCAGCTTGCGGCGTCGCTCGGCGAATTCCCTGGCGATGCGCGCGTGCCCGCGATGGCAACGATGTTGTCGAAACACGGCGCCGATCCAATCACCGTCGATATTGCGATCAGCGGATTGGCCGGCTACGAAGGAGCGGTGCTGGATTCGTTATTGAGCGGTGGCGCTCAGCGGGAAGATGCCGCGACGATGTTGGCGGCGGCGATCGCGCGATCTCGAAAGGAAGCGGACATAACGAAATTGATTGGACCCGCAAGCGATTCGTCCACGCCCGACTGGCAGCGGCTCGCCGTGTTGCGCGGCATCGACACGGGACTTGCGGCAACGGGTGGCGGCGGTGGTGGACGGCCTCAGGGCCAGGCGGGCGGACGCCGCCCGGCGGCTGTTGCGACGGGCTTCACTCTATCGGCCGAGCCCAAGGCACTGACAGCAATGATCGGCGGCGCCGACGAGATCTCGACGCTCGCGCGCCAAGCGGCAAATCGATTGAACTGGCCCGGCAAGCCCGCGCCGAGGAGCACCGCGCCACCGCTCACCGCGGCTGAAGAGAAGCTCGTCGCCGAGGGCGGCCGCGTGTATGCGAATTATTGCGCGGGCTGTCATCGAGCCGATGGCGTCGGCAACCAAGGCGGCACGACCAACCTGACAACATCAACGCTTGTACCCGCGTTTCCGCAAGCCGCGATGCGCGTGATTCTGCACGGCAAGGATGGCAAGATCGGCCTGATGCCGCCGCTTGGCGGATCGCTGAACGACGAACAAATAGCGGCCGTGATCAGCTACATCCGGCGGTCGTGGGGGCACGCGGCGTCGACGGTTTCGGCGGCCGACATCAAGGAAACGCGGGGCATCAATAAGCTGCGCAAGACGCCGTGGAGCGATGAGGAACTCAAGCGCTACGCCGTGTCGCCGACGTTTGGCGTGCGCGCGCCGCGGTAGGGCTACTTCGTCCCAATTTCCTTGTACAACTCCGGCCGCCTGTACTTCATGAGGTGATGCTTGCGCTTCTCGTTCACGATGAACCGCGCCAAAACCACCTGATCGCGCTCGCCTTCATTCTGCGCCAGTATTTTCCCGGTCGCATCGATTAGCAGCGCCCGCTTCGGATGCACGAACGCCAGGTTCACGCCGTTCTCGTACGCACGCACGCGCATCATCTGATCGTTCATCTCACCGTAGCCGCCCCACGACGGCACAAACAGTGTATCGGCGCCGTTCAACGCAAGCAGACGCGCGGTCTCCGGCAGTTGCCGGTCGAAGCAAATCAGCGTGCCCCACTTGCCGAAATTCGATTCCATCACGGGAAACGCTACGCCCTTCGTATTAAACGGCTCGTCGTTCATCGTGTGGCTCTTGGAGTAGCGCAGAGCGATCTCGCCGGATGGCGAAAAGGTCACGGCCGAATTGAAGACCTTGCCATCGCGGCGCTCGGCGAACCCGACCATTAGGTACACTTTCAACTCTTTCGCTAGTAACCGCACCCGCGTTAACAGTGGGCCGTCGATCGGCTCGGCAGCTTTCGCCATGTACTTGTCGGCGGTCAGATCCGGCGTGTGTTTCTCATTGCCGACGTAGCCTTCGAGAAACCCCTCGGGCGCAACGATCACCTCGGCGCCTTTCGCCGCGGCCTCGCGCGCGTACTTCGACAGCTTGGCGAAATTCGCCTCTTTGTTCCACGGCTCCGGAGTCAGCGTCAAGGCGCCGACAACGTAGCCGGGCTCGGCCCAGGCAACGCCAATCGCCAATATCGTAACGAGTTTCATTTCGCCGTCACCGGTCCCATTGGTTCACCGGCTTCGCGTTCGCGCGCCGGATCGTACTTTGCATTCACGACGGGCAACTGCGCCTTCGTCTCGCTCAACCAGGCCACGAGCCGCTTCTTCATCGCAGCCGCGCGCCGCGGATCGGTTGTGGCCAGATCGCGCAATTCGCCGATGTCATCCTTCAAGTTGTACAACTCCACGCGATCGTCTTCGAAGAACAAAATGAGCTTGAAGTCGCCGCGCCGCATCGCCGCCGCCGGCCGCCCGAGTTGAGGGCTGTAGTGCGGATAGTGCCAGAACACATCGCGCACGCCAAGCGATCCGCCGCGCAACAACTTCGCGATGCTCACGCCATCAACGCGGGGCAAGCGAGCGCCCGCTAACTCCGCCATCGTCGGTGCGTAGTCGACCGACAACACTGGCTCGCCGCATGTCGATCCCGCCTTGATCACACCCTCCCAACTTGCCAGCGTTGGCACCCGGATACCACCTTCATACACGTGCCCCTTGCCCACACGCAGCGGGAGATTCGACGTCACAGGTCTGTTCTTCCACTCGCGCGATGTCAGGCCGCCGTTGTCGGCGGTGAAGAAAATCAGAGTGTTCGAAAGCAGTCCGTTGTCACGCAACGCAGCGACGACGCGGCCCACGCTTTCATCGACGCTCTCGATCATCGCCGCGTACTCGCCGTAGTTCTGCGGCTGCGACGGATCGGACTTCGCGTCATACTTCTTCACCTTCTCCGGCTTGCCTTCGATCGGCGTATGCGTCGCGAAGTGCGGCAAATACAAATAGAACGGGCGCTCTTTGTTCGCCGCGATGAAATCGACCGCAAGCGTTGTCAGCCGGTCCGTCAAGTAATCGCCCGGCTTGCCGTCGAGCGGGATTTTCTTCTGCCACTGCGGGAAGAAGAAGCTGTTCGGCGAACCCGCTTCATCGCCCGCGTGTGCGACATCGAAGCCCTGATCTGTTGGCAAGAATCCTTTTGTGCCGAGGTGCCACTTGCCGATGCACGCCGATTTGTAGCCGCGCTCGCGAAGTGCGTCGGCGATCGTGACCTCCTCCAGCGGCAGCGCCAGCCGCGCGTTCGGTTGCAGCACCTTCGTGAAATGAAACCGGTTCGATGCGCCCTGCAAATGCGAGGTGATGTGCAGGCGCGCCGGATACTTGCCGGTCATAATCGCCGACCGCGTTGGCGAACACACGGGGCTCGCCGAGTATCCGTCGGTGAAAATCATCCCGCTGCGCGCGAGTTTGTCGATGTTCGGCGTCTCGTAATACGTGCTGCCGTTGTAGCCGGTGTCGCGCCAGCCGAAGTCGTCGATCAGGATGAAAACGAAATTCGGCGGACGTCGCGTTTGCGCGAGCGCCGTCATCGAAGCGAGGAACGATCTGCGAGTCATGTTCTATTACGAGATACTATCGAAAACCATGCTCACTCGCCGTTGGTTCCTCGCCGCACCCGCTCTCGCCGCACAACCAAAGTTCGCTTGGCCCTCCGGAAAATCCTGCGCGATCAGTCTGTCGTGGGACGACGCGAGGCTCAGCCAGGTCGATGCCGGCATTCCCTTCCTCAACAAACACGGGGTGAAGGGCACGTTCTACATCCTGCCGCGCAACTGGGAAAAGCGCCTCGACGGTTGGCGCGCCGCCGCCAAGCAAGGCCACGAACTCGCGCATCACTCGAACTCACATCCCTGTTCGATCAACTTTGGCTTCACGCGCACGAACGGACTGGAAGACTATACGATTGCCAGACTCGAAGCCGATATCGAAGCGGCCACCGCGCAGTTTCAGAATTCGTTCGGCTTCAAACCCGTCAGCTTCGCGTATCCATGTGGCCAGAAGTACGTCGGCCGTGGGGCCGCCACCCGCAGCTACGTTCCCGTTATCGCCGAACACTTTGAATCCGGCCGCGGGTACCTCGACGAAGCCGCCAACAATCCCGAGGTGTGCGATCTGGCCAATCTCATGGGTATTGGCCTCGACAACATTTCCTTCGCGGACATGAAGCGCCACGCCGACACGGCGCGAAAGGAGAACCGCTGGCTCATCTTCGCCGGCCACGAAATGGGCAGCACGGGAAATCAGACGACGAATCTCGACGCCCTGGCCGAGTTGATAGAGTATGCGAAGAACCCGGCGAACGGCATCTGGCTCGATACCGTGGCCGAAGTTGCCAAGTACATCAAAGGGAAGCGCGCCTGAATAGTCCAAGGGGCACCAAGCCGATCCCGCAGATGCCGAGTGACGACGGCTCCGGCACCGAGGCGGTATCGGCGGAATAAAGCTGAAACGCCAATGCGTCGAAGGTGTTGATCGACGGCAGTTGCGCAGAAATGCCCAATTTCGCGTTGCCCGGCGGGTCGCCCGCTACGACTCCCCAGAGCACTTGCGCACTGCTGGAGTTCATCAAATCGGAGCCATTGTGCAACTCCAGCCAATATGTTCCGGCTCCAAGCGCCAGGGGTGCGGGCAAGTTGAAATCGACTTGATAGTACCGTTGAACGAACTGCGGGATTTGGTTCAGAAACACGGGCGAGACGTTGACCGTCCCCGATCCGACGACACTTCCCAATGCCCCAGCCGCGTCCTGATAAACGGCGTAACTCAATGTCCCGGCGAACCCCCCGTCCACACTCACCATCCAAAATCGAATCGCCGAAAGAGTCGCAGGTCCACCGAGTGAAAAATCGTCGGCAAGGCGAGAGGCTGCAATCCCCCAGGCATCAGGCTGGCTGGTATCAGCCATACCGTTACCAAAAATCAGCGCGGCCGGCGAAACCGCCGCGGCGCATAAACACACGAATCCCGCTAGTAGGGCCTTCATAGATCCTCCCTCCCCTTCTCTAGCGCGATTCCATCGAATATCTAATCACCAGTCCATCGACTGACGTTACTTTTATTTTGAACTCGTTCGTAAGGAACTCCCACTGCTGGGTGTTGAGGTTCTTTTCGTCGATCGATTCTGACAGCAGCTTTCCGCGCCCCAGTTGGCCGCGCACGTCGTCCATCGACATGCCGCGTCGCAGTTGCGGATTGGCCTGCGTTGGCTGCTCATAACGCTTCGGCGTCGATACGCTCGCTGGCCTTCCGCCAAATTCTATGTACGGCTCCAGCCACTTCTCCAGTTGCTCCGGACGGATATCCCCGGCGCCAAGCAGGTGGCGGATATTGAATCGCGACCCGCCCCGCAGCCGCTTTTCCATAATCTCCTGCCGTTTGATGGCGTTCGCAGTCGCGGCCGCCGCGCGATTGGCAGACTCCTCCCGCTGGCGGCGCGATCGCTCGCGCGAAAGGTCGCGTTCCAGCGACGCCCTCCGCGACGCATTCGTTTCATTCCTGATGTCGCGCTCCAGGCGCCGTTCGTAATCAGATTTGGGAACATACGTCGACACCGATGCGTCCGTGTCGTCTCCAAACGTGCCGTAACCGCCGCCGTCGAGTTGAAACTCGATATTGTCTTTCTTGACGACAATCGCCGTCACCATCGCGGCGCGGCCCTTGGGGATCGATACGCCAAAATTCTTGATGCGCTGCGAGTAGTCGCGCCAATCCATCGGGTCGTCGCGGTCGAGATACAAGTCGACGCCGCGCTGCGAACCCGGCATGTCGATCTTCACAACAAAGTTCTTCCCCATGTATACGCGGCGCAATTCCGCCTCGGAGCCGAACGCACAGAGCGCCGCCAACACGACGAGTATCTTCATGCTGCCATTGTCCTTCAAACGCGCCGCTCAATGGAAAGCGGTGAAATATGGCGCACCGCTGTCGTCCCGGCCGATCCCATGATTCCGCGCAGTTCCGCCAGCAGCAGGTCGATTACCTTCTCCACGCCCGCCTGCCCGTACGCGCCAAGTCCCCATATATAGGGCCGCCCGATGCCCACCGCGCTCGCGCCCAACGCCAGCGCCTTGAAAATGTCGACGCCGCGGCGAATGCCGCCATCGACGATTACAGGAATCCGGCCGTTGATCACCTCGACGATTTCGGGCAGCGCGTCGAGTGTGCCCTGCATCGAATTTTCGGCGCGCCCGCCGTGATTGGAAACGATCAGGCCATCCACGCCCGCGCGATAGGCCGCCGACGCGTCTTCAGCCGTCATCACGCCCTTCACAACGATCTTCATCTTCGTCGCCGCGCGAAGTTTTTCGAGCACCGCCCACGTCACGGCGCGGCCGGGTCCGCCCACAAGCGCGCGCGTCATGTCGATCCCATCGAAGTTGCCGTGCTCTTTGTAGTAGCCCTGTTCCGACGCATCGTGACAGGCCTTGCATCGCTGCTCGGTCTTCACGCCGCCGCGTGCTTGCATGATGCGGGGCGAACCGCCCACCGAGTCCACTGTCACCGCCAACACCGTGCAGCCGCTTTCTTCGGCGTTGCGCACCAGCGCGCGATTCACTTCGAAATCGCTGAACGAATAGAGCTGAAACCAGAGGGGGCCGCCGTAGTCCTTGGCGACCTGCCGCACGTTGCGTGATGCGTTCGTCGAGAGAATCATCTGCGCCTTTTTCGCGGCAGCGCCACGCGCCGTGGCCGACTCGCCATCGGGATGAAAGGCCTCGTGCGCCGCGGCCGGCGCGAGGATCAGCGGGTGCGCCAGCCTCCGCCCGAACAGATCCACCGCCAAGTCGATCTTCGTCATATCGACATGCCGCCGCGCACGAATTCGCCATTTGGAATACGCTTCTTCGTTCGCGCGCACCGTGGCGTTGTCGTCGCTGCCGCCCATGAGATAGGCCCAGTGCTGCGATTGAATGTTCTTCTGGGCAATTGGAATAAAGTCGAGAACCTCAAGCGCGGATGCTGGAGATTGCCCCACCATTTCAGCCGCCATCGCATACAGCGGCGATTGCCGCAGGTAACGCAGAAACCGCCTTCGATTCATCCCTTTACTCCGAGTTGATTTGCGAGATCGACGAAGTCTTTCGCATAGATGTCCATCCAGCTCTCGCGACCGATGTCGGCGCCGCCGCCGGGGCCTTTCTCGAGTGGACGCTCGACGAAGGCGGTCTTCAATCCCGCCTTTCGCGCCCCTTGTAAGTCGTTCTTGTGCGCCGCCACCATCATCGTCTCTTCCGTGCGCACGCCCAACACTTCGGCGGCGCCTCGGTACACGGCGGCATCGGGCTTGTAGGCCTTGAAGGTTTCGCCCGACAGGACAGTGTCCCACGTCAGTCCGCCATACCGCGCCATGTTCACCAACAGCGACACGTTGCCATTCGACAGCGTCGCGCAGATGAACTTCTTGCGCAGCAGCACGAGGCCGCGCCGCGAGTCCGGCCACGGGTCCAGGCGGTGCCATGCGCGATTAAATGCGTCTTTCTCTGCTTCGTCGAGACCACTGATTTTGTACTTCTCCAACAGCCCGTCCAAGATCATTCGGTGCAGCACATCGATGTTCATCCACGGCAACTCGCCCTTGCGAACGCGGTTCATCGACGGCCCATAGCCGGCGCGCCAATCGTCGGCGAATCGCGCCCAGTCGACGCCGGTGATCGATTTCCGCTTGCCCAGCGCGGCGCCCTCACGGGTGATCGACGTGCGCCAATCGACGACCGTACCGAACACGTCGAAGGTCAAGGCCTTTACGCCGGATGCGGCCATCGCCGCCGGCATCGCTAAAAATGTTCTGCGTCTCACGATCTACAGATCGTATCGAAGAACGAGCCTACGCGAAAAGCCGCTCCAACTTGAGCAACGCGTCGGGCCGCGTCAACGGAGAGACTTCCCCATCGGCTTCGAAAACCTGCATGGAAGCGTAGCCCGCGCTACCCGGTTCGCGATGCACATGAATCCGCCGCTCTTTTATGTCGATCACCCAATATTCCGGGACGCCCGCGCGTGCGTACAGCCACGCCTTTGGCCCGAGGTCGTGAGCGAGCGTGGTGTCGCTCACTTCGACGATCATCTCAATATCGCCCGGCCCTGGATTCCTGCCCAAATCCCGCGCGGCGCGCGTGAGAACGGTAACATCCGGTTCGGGCTCGCTGGTCGGGTTGTCTTCGGGAAAGACGTCGATGCTGCACGTAGGGAGGATGCGGCCACCCGTAAAAACCGCCGCCAACCACTCAGCTATACATTGGGCCATCATTGAATGCGGCAGATTCGTTCCCATCTTGTTGATGATCTCCCCGCGCACCAGTTCCCATCGTTCGGGAAGCAGCCCGGCGATCTCCATCTTCCGGCAGTCCTCGCGCGTCCACATGACAGACTTGGCGGCGCGAACGGTAGCGGGCGCTTCCATCGTGGCAGGCATGCCTATATTCTTACACCTCTAAGCGATGAGCGGATCGTCGGAACGCCATGGGATAATCAATAGGTAGATGTCGTCACGGAGATTTTTCTAGGATGCCCGTCCCGGTTTCCCAAGCCTGGACCGTGGCCACCTACGTCCTCAAGCAAAAGCTGGCGGGCCGCAAGCGCTACCCGCTGGTGCTCATGCTCGAGCCGTTATTTCGCTGCAACCTCGCCTGCGCCGGGTGCGGCAAAATCCAATACCCCGCGCACATACTCAAGCAGGAACTCACACCCGAAGAGTGTTTCGCGGCCGCCGAAGAATGCGGCGCTCCGACGATAGCGATCCCCGGCGGCGAACCGCTGCTCCACCCGCGCACGCACGAAATCGTCGCGGGCCTGGTCGAGCGCAAGAAGTACGTCTACATGTGCACCAACGCGCTGTTGCTCAAGGAAAAGCTCCATCTCTTCAAGCCGAGCAAGTACCTGAGCTTTTCGGTGCACATGGACGGTCAGCGCGAGCACCACGATTTCGCCGTTTGCAAAGAGGGCGGTTACGACATCGCACTTGAAGCGATCCGCGAGGCCGTCGCCAAGGGGTTCCGCGTTACGACGAACACTACGCTTTTCGACGGAGCCGATCCCGATTCCGTTCGCGCGTTCTTCGACGAGATGATGGAAACCGGCGTCGAGGGCATGATGCTGTCGCCCGGCTATTCATACGATAAGGCCCCCGACCAGAAACACTTCCTCGGCCGCGCACGCACACGCAGCCTCTTTAATGCCATCCTGTCGAACCGCAAGCCGCACTGGCAGTTCAACATGTCGCCGCTGTTCCTGGAATTCCTCATGGGCAAGCGGTCGTTTACCTGCACGCCGTGGGGCATGCCGACCTACAACGTCTTCGGCTGGCAGAAGCCGTGCTACCTGTTGCAGGACGGTTACGCCGAGTCGTTCGCCGAGTTGATGGAATCGGTCGAGTGGAGCAAGTACGGCACCGAATCCGGCGATCCGAAGTGTGCCAACTGCATGGTGCACAGCGGCTACGAAGCATCCGCGGTCGACTATACGTTCTCTTCGTTGAAAGGGCTGATGGCCACCGCGAAGGCGATGTTCCGCTCCGAGTACAAGGACCCGAACGCCGTCCATCGCCCCGCGCCGCAACTCGTGCAAATCGAATCAAAGGCAAAGGACGAGGTCGGCGTTTGAGTTTGAACCCGGACGAACTCGAACTGGCGCCCGGCTTCGAGCACGAGAACTTGCAGGGCCAGGCGTTCGCACTCGCCACTGAAGACGAGTTGCGCGACGCGCTTGAAAAGGCGTTCGACTATCGCGGCGACGTGACGATCACGCGCAAGAGCGGCGCCACGATCGAAGGCTACGTCTTTGACCGGCGGATCGCACCGACGCTCGCCGCCAGCGAGATCCGCATCATTCCCAGGGGGGAGCGCAAGAAGGAGACGATCTCGTTCGCCGATATCGCCGCACTTGCGTTCACCGGCCGCGACACCGCCGCCGGCAAGTCCTGGGAAGCTTGGGTCAAGAAGTACAACGAGAAGAAGGCGGCCGGCGAAACCAACATCGAGTTGAAGCCAGAGGCGCTGGATTAACGCAGGGCCCTTGCTGGAATTTCGATGGCGACGTCCTGCTCGAACCGCGCCAGCACGTCGCTCACTTCAAACACGATTGAAGTATCGCGGTACTCTTCGCCACGGTCGAGATTTCGTACACTCAGCCCACCCCACGCCTGCGCAAGAGGCAGCGGAAGCGGATCGAATATGAGCGGCCACGCAGCTTGGTATTCCGAAAACACCTGCAAGTTGAGAGGACGCGGTCCGCCCCGCGTCAGGATGCCGCGAATCGAAGACGTAAACTCGTAGGGCCGCTGGCAGAGTATGTGCAAACGCTCGGTGACCCAGCTCTGGCAATGCCCGGTTTCGAATGTGCGTAGGCTGCCGTTCAACGTTGGCATGGCATAGCGCTTCGGCGACGCATGCTGGGTGACGTAGAAATGCGCTCGGATATTCATCGGCGCGTCGATGCGTAACAGGTCGCGATCCAGATCGAAGACGAGAGCCGAAGCATCACTACTGCCCGGCCCGCCCGTGAAGCGAAGTCGAACGTTGCTTTTTCGGCCCCCGATGGAAACCTCAGCTTCGCTCGGAATCGATACCGCCGCGGTCTGTCCCTCTCCGAGACCATCGATCAAGAGCGGCACGGTAACAGTCTCAAGTCCCGATCGGTCATCCTTCGGAATATGGCGGACTCTGCCGGCGGTGTCGCGCACGATTCGATCGGGAGATCGCGCGGTCAACCTAGCCACATCGCCGCCGCGCGGCGCACCCGATTGATCCAGCGCGAAGCGGAGATTCGGAGTCTTTGCGCCGGCGCTGGGCGCAACCGATCGCGAAGCGGAGAATAGCGACGGCGCGAACTGGCGCGGCCCGCCGACGATGACCACTAGCCCTACTGCCGCGGCGACCCGGGCGATCCGCACACGCCTTGTGAAATACTGCCATGCCACGAGCGCAAGGGCGACGCACCCTTCAACGGCCACCGTCGCGTTCTGAACAGCCGCGCTGAACTGTTCCGGCGCTTCGTATCCAAATCCTTCGGCGAAAACGGCAACACCGATCGCCAGCATCGACCCGCATACCAACCCCGCCGCAAGTTGTTGCCAGTTTCGAGTAACCGATGCCAACGCGGCCGTGGGCAGAATCCACAAGGCCGCGGTCACGGCAGTGCGGCTCAGCAACCCGGGCCAGTGATCACCGATCGCAAAGCCGTTCACCATGAGCACAGTGGCCTGAAAGAGCACAATGGGGACAACGACAAACAGCAGAACCGCGATGGCCTTGGCCTGCAAAAGCGCGCTGCCGGGAACCGGGCGCGCCAGCCAATGGTCGTTGACGCCGGCTAGCCCTTCGGATTGCACGAGCACGCCAACGAAGAGCGCCGAAACCATGGCAAACCCGAGGAACGCCACGCCGCCCGTCGCGAAGTATTGGCGGACCGCTTCCACCGGTAGGGAGGCCCACGACGAAATCCGAATGTTGAGCAATGCCAGCAGCGCAGCCGTTAAGACGATCGCAGCAATCAAATACCTCTGCTGCCAAGCATCCTTCTTCACAATATGCCAAACGAGTCTCATGCAGTCTCCCTGCCCGCCTTCGCGAGCGCCACGAAAATAGACCGCAGCGGCATCGGACGCGTCTCGATGTGCCTCGCGGATGGAAAAACGGAATGCACTTCGGCTTCAAGACCAGCGCCGTCGAACTGCGTCTCGACAAAGCGCACCACCGCCGACGCCGTCTGCGGAAGCAACCAATGCTTCGGCAACGCGGATGGCAGATCGGCCTGATCGACGGTGACTTCAACCTCTCGAAACCGCTGGCTCAGCCCGGACATCTCCTCGGAAAACCGCAGCTTGCCCTCTTCCAGAAAACCGACATGGCTCGCGAAGCTTTCAATCTCAGCCAGATCGTGCGACGAAATCAGAATCGTCGCTTCCGAAGCGTGATCGAGCAGCGCCTCCACCAACTCATCGCGCACCAGCGGATCGAGCCCCGTGAACGGCTCGTCGAGGATGATCAACTCCGGATGATACGCGAGCGACGACGCCAGCGCGGCCTTCATCCGCATCCCGCGCGAAAGATGTTTCAGCTTGCGATCGAGCGGCAGCCGGAACAGATCGAGCAATTCCTTCTCCCGCGCCGCATCCCAGCGCCTGTAGAACGGCCTCCAAAACGCAAGCAACTCCGCGACCGTCATGCCCTCGGGCATCTCCTGACTCTCGCTCACGTAGGCGACGCGCTCCAACTCCTTCGCGCCGACGCGCCGCGATTCTACGCCGAGCAACGCCGCGTGCCCTTCGTAGCCCTTCTGAATGTTCGTCAGCACCTTCAACGTAGTCGACTTGCCCGCGCCATTCGACCCAATCAGCGCATACACGCTGCCCGCCGAGATCTTTAGATCGAGCCCGTCCACCGCGGCGTGTTTGCCGAAGCGCATGCGAAGCCCGCTCGTTTCGATCGCATCGCTCATGACTTTCCTCCATTCAACTTCGCCCAGTGCTGCGCCACCGCTTTCTGGACATCGGCGACATCGAGCCCCATCTTCTTCGCCTCCACCACCAGCCGTTCCAACTCCTCTTCCAGCAGTTGGCTCCGCTCGGCGCGCGTGCCGTTCGGCGGCTTGGCCACCACGGCGCCGACTCCGGGACGCATCTCCAGCACGCCCTCGGCCAGCAGTTGCTGCTGCACCTTGTGCGCCGTATTCGGATTGATCTTCAGCGCCTTGCTCAGCGCGCGTACCGACGGAAACGGATCGCCCGGACGCATCTGCCCGGACATCATCGCGCGCTTGGCGGCGTAGACCACCTGCTCGTAAATCGATTCGCCGGGTTGCAGCACGAGGCGGAACGGAATCACATGTGTACTATGACACGTAGTACACGTAATTGCAAGGAAAAAGTTTCGATAGAATATGGGCCGTATGCGGTCCGCACGCTTTTTCCTTCCCTTGGCCGCAGTGTCGCTGGCCGCCGCCACCGACGACGCCGAGTTTTTCGAATCCAAAATTCGCCCGCTGTTGGCCGTGAACTGCCACGCCTGTCACACCGGCGGCGCGCTGGGAAACCTGCGCCTCGATTCGCGCGAAGGCGTGCTCAAGGGTGGCAAGTCCGGCCTTGTTGTCGTTCCCGGCAAGCCCGAAGACAGCCTGCTGATGCAAGCCGTCCGGCGCACGCACGTGCGCTTGAAGATGCCGCCAGTCGGGCCGCTGGCGAAGGAAGAAGTCGCGGCGCTGGAAGAGTGGATCAAGCGCGGCGTGCCGTGGCCGGAGAAGCAGGAGCAAATTCAATCGACCAACAAAACGATCACGCCAGAACAGCGCAAGTTCTGGTCGTATCAGCCGGTCGTGAAGCCGGCCGTGGGCGGCGTCGACGCCTTGATCGGCGTGAAGCAAAAGGCCGCTGGCGTCAAACCCGCGCCGCCGGCTTCTAAGCCCACGTGGCTGCGCCGCGTAACGCTTGACGTCACCGGCCTTCCGCCAACGCCCGCCGAAGTCGACGCGTTCGTCAACGACAAATCGCCGAACGCGAAGGACAAAGTCGTCGATCGGCTGCTCGCTTCGCCGCACTACGGCGAGCGTTGGGCGCGGCACTGGCTCGATCTCGCTCGCTACTCCGACGGCCTTCTCGCCGCTGGTGTCGACACGCCGCTGCCGAATGCGTGGCGCTATCGCGACTGGGTCGTCGAGGCTTTCAACAACGACATTCCCTACAACCTTTTCGTGAAAGCGCAGATCGCCGCCGAGCTGTTTCCCGAAACTCGCCCGCACATGGCCGGTCTCGGCTTTCAAGCCATCGGCAACGGCGCCAACGATCAACTCGACGTGACGACGAAAGTGTTCCTCGGCATGACCGTCGGCTGCGCGCAATGCCACGATCACAAGTACGACCCGATTCCAACGAAGGACTACTACTCGCTGCTCGGCGTCTTCCGCAGCACGCAGACGGCGCAGCACGCGCTCGTCGATCCAGCCGAAGTGAAGCGCTACGAGGACCAGAAGAAAAAGATCGACGACTTGAAAGAGATCCTCGCCGACTACCTCGCCGACCAGACCAAACAACTCGTCGACCTGCTCGCCCGCGACACTGCAAAGTACTTGGTCGCAGCGTGGAAAAACGTCGAAGACCCCGCGCTCGACAAGGAAACGCAGAAGCGCTGGAAGGAGTATCTCGACAACCGCGCCGACAAGGAACATCCCTATTTGAAGAGCTGGTACGAGGTCGTCGATAGCAAGCCGACTGAGGCGCAAGTGCGCGCCGAAGCCGAGCGGTTTCAGAAGTTCCTGCTGGAACTGCTTGACGAGGCGAAGGAAGTGGACGACAAGAACTACGTCGCCTTTGGCGGCAAGAATGGCCAGAAGAACGAGAACACGCGGCAATACACGAACATCGTTTCGCTGCCTGTCTTGAAGTTCTATCAGTGGCGAGAGATCGCTAACGGGCCATACAACATCGACGGATTCCGCGCGCCCGCCGGCGTGCTCTTCTACAACGCGAAACAGATACGGCGATTCCTCGGTGGGTTGTCGAAGGCGTACGTGGAGAAACTCGAAGCCGAGATCAAGGATCTCGAAAAGGACCTGCCGCCGATGTACGCCTTCGTGCACGCCGTGAAGGAAGCCGCAAAACCCGCCGACGTCCGAGTCGCAATTCGCGGCGACAACAAGACGCTCGGCGAAGTCGCGCCGAGGCGCTTCTTGCAAGTGCTGTGCGAAGGCGAACCAGCGCCGTTCCAGCAAGGCTCGGGCCGCGCGCAACTCGCCGAAGCGATCGTCGATCCGAAAAATCCGCTGACCGCGCGCGTGATGGTCAATCGCATCTGGCAGCATCACTTCGGCCGCGGCATCGTGCGCACGCCGTCGAACTTCGGCCGCATGGGCGAGCGCCCGACGCATCCGGAACTGCTCGACTATCTCGCCACGCGCTTCATCGAAACCAACTGGAGCATGAAGGCGATCCACCGCGAGATTCTGCTGTCGAACACGTACGCGATGTCGACGGCGAATCCCGCCGCCGAGAAGGACCCCGACAATAAATTGCTCTCGCGATTCGAACTGAAGCACCGGCTCGACATGGAGACGCTGCGCGATTCGGTGCTGGCGGTATCAGGGAAACTCGATACGAAAATCGGCGGCGCGGCCACGCCACTCACTGACGACAATAAACGCCGATCGCTCTATCTGACCGTCAGCCGCACGCGCCTCGACTCGACAATGGCCCTGTTCGATTTCCCCGACGCGAATGCTTCGACCGACGAGCGGCCGGTCACCGCGGGCCCGTTGCAAGGGCTGTACTGGCTGAACAGCAAGTTCGTCGCCGAGCAAGCTCGCGCGCTCGACGAGCGCATCACAAAAGAGGCCGGCCCCGACGCGCGCGCGAAGATCGACCGAGCCTACAAGCTGCTGTTCGCGCGATCCGCCGACCCCGAAGAGGTAAAGATCGGATTAGAATACGTAGCATCGGGACAAAAAGCGTGGCCGCGGTACTTGCAGGTCCTGCTTGGCTCCGGTGAATTCTCGAGCGTGAACTAACATGTTTGATCGACGGCAATTTCTCTCTCAACTCGGCGGCGGCTTCGGCCTCGCAGGTCTTTCGGGCACGCTGCAAGGCGCGGCGCGGGCGCCGCACTTCGCGCCGAAAGCCAAACACGTCATCTTCCTGTTCTTGAACGGCGGCATGTCGCAAGTCGACACGTTCGACCCCAAGCCCGCGTTGGCGAAGCACGACGGCCAGCCGATGCCCGGCCCGAAGATTCGCACCGATCGGGCATCGGGCACGTTAATGCGCTCGCCTTGGGAGTTTCAAAAACACGGGCAGTCGGGTATCGAAGTATCCAGCATCTTCCCGAACATCGCGCGCCGCATCGACGACTTCGCTGTCGTCCGGTCGATGTACACCGACAACGGCAACCACGGGCCGTCGCTGCAGTTAATGAACTGCGGCCATCAGCTTCCCGGGCGTCCATCAATGGGCTCGTGGGTGACCTACGGACTCGGCACCGACAACAAGAATCTGCCGGGATTCATCGTATTGTGCCCGGGCTTTCCGGTGCTCGGTTCGTCGCTGTGGAGTTCCGGTTACATTCCATCGAGCTACCAGGGCGTTCACATTCAGAACAGCGCCGTCGAACCGGAAAAGCTCGTACAGAATCTCCGCAACAGCGAACTGTCGCTCGACGAACAAAAGCAGCAGTTGGCGATGCTCGACAAGTTGAACGCGCGCTATTTGCAGCGCGTGGGCGACCAGCCGAGTTTGCAGAGCGCGGTGGAATCGATGGAGTCGGCGTTCCGCATGCAGACGGAAGCCGGCACACTGCTCGACATTCGTAAGGAGTCCGAAAAGATCCGCGCGCGTTACGATGTCTCCGATTTCGGCCGCGGCTGCCTGATGGCGCTGCGTTTGATCGAATCCGGCGTTCGCATGGTGCAGATTTATTACGGCAACGGCCAACCGTGGGATAACCACGACGACATTCGCGTGCATGCGAAACTGGCGCAGAAGGTCGATTCGCCGATCGCGGCGCTGGTTGAAGATCTGAAGGCGCGTGGGTTGTTCGACGAGACGCTGATCATTATCGGCAGCGAGTTCGGCCGCACGCCGATGATTCAGAATTCGGGGCTTGAGAAGCTTGGCTGCGGACGCGATCACAATCCGCCGGCGTTCACGGTGTTGCTCGCGGGCGGCGGCATCAAGGGCGGCCAGACCTACGGCGCTACCGACGAGTTCGGCTTCAAGGCCGTCGAGAACAAAGTCCACGTGCACGATCTGCACGCCACTGCATTGCATCTTCTTGGCTTTGACCACACCCGCCTGACCTATCGCCACGCCGGCCGCGATTTCCGGCTGACCGACGTGCACGGCCAGGTCGTCAAAGCGCTTCTGGCCTGAGAGTTTTCCGTATCGGCCGCCACTATCTATCTGTGGCGATTCCCTTCGACCAGGCGTTCAAGCTGGTGCATGACGACGACCCGCGCGCCGGCATGGCCGCGTTTCTCGGTATACCGCTGTCTTTGGAAATGGATGTTGAGCCGCTCGACCGCGAACTCAATCTGTCTACGCTGCGCACCGACCAGCTATTCCGGTGCCGCACCGCGCACGATGAGTTCGCGATCCATGTCGAGGCGCTGTCGCGCTTTAAAGCGGAGGCCTTCGAAAAGCAACTGAAGTACGCGATGGCAATCACATTGAAGTACGATTTGCCACTGCACAGCCATATCGTTCTGTTAACAGACAGGGACTTGCCGGCCGGCCCTCTGCCGATGCCGGAAACGAGCAAAGGCGACCTGCGCGCCTCACTGCACATTCGCATAACAAAGCTTTGGGAAATTCCGGCCTCGCGCATTTTGGGCCTCGACAACCCGAGTCTTCTGCCATGGGCGCCGCTGCTCGCTGCGCGCGACGAAGAGTTGCAGGACGCCGCCGGCCGCATCGTTGCGCTGAAAAATCGCGAACTATCGGCCGAACTGGTACTGCTCGGCGGACTTCGCTATGGTAGTAAAGAGGCGTTTCTTGAGAGGATAAACAGGCTCATGACCACCGAAGAGATTTTAGAGGACTCCGTTTTCTACCAGGAGATCATGGAGAAGGGCCGAAAGGATGGCGCGCGTCAGGCGCTAATTACACTACTGACGGTGCGTTTTGGCGAATTACCGGGCCGACTGCGAAATCGGGTGGCGAGCGCCGACGTCGAAACGCTAGATCGCTGGATCCGCCAAGTCCTCACCGCGCCAACCGCCGACGCCGCGCTCAGCTAGCGATGCTGGCCGACACGCCCAAGCCGCCCTACTACGCCGTCATTTTCACTTCGTTGCGAACGGAAGGCGACAATGGCTACGGCGACATGGCCGCGCACATGGTCGAACTCGCCCAACAACAACCCGGTTTTCTGGGTTACGAATCCGCACGGAGCGGATTGGGCATTACCGTGTCGTATTGGGAATCGGAAGAAGCGATCCGCAATTGGCAAACGAACGCGGAGCACCGCATCGCGCAACAACGCGGCTACAAAGAGTGGTACTCATCGTTTCGATTGCGGGTGGCCAAGGTCGAGCGCGATGCCTCGTTTCAACGGCCCTGAATCGGCACGGTCGTCTGATGGTCACCGGTTTCCCAGGCTGACGACCAGAAACGAATCGACCTGCCGTCGGGCGTGAACTCCGGCGCCCACATCGCAGCATTGTGCGTGTAGATGCGGCGGTTGTTGACCCAGAGCTCATTGCCGCGGAGGAATACGACACGCTTCCAGTCGCCGTCCAGGCTGTACTGCCGGTCGATTGATTGGCGCGCGAACTTGCGCCTCTTGCCATCACGACCGGTGAACCGCACGAACCCGCCGCCGGCGTCGAAATAAGGATACGGTTCACCGACCAGCAGAATCGGCAGATTACAAACCACATCATCCATGTTGATCCGCATCGCAATCCCGCCAAGATCGAGATCACTTCGCAATTCGAATGCGGGCGTCGATCGCCGGTGAAACCCAGCAATCTTGGCGACGATCCGATACTCTCCCGGAACATCTGTGCAAATTTGGAAATGGCCGTTTTCCGCCGCGATCGTTTCTGCAACCGGCGCGGAGAGCGATTCAAGCGTGACCTGCACCCTCGGAAGCGATGCGCCGCTGGGGTCGATCAAACTTCCGCTCACGCACGCGCCCCAGGCAGCGCCGCCACAGATTATCATCAGGCGTATGCTCATCCCCATGTCCCGTGCTTTCCTCTTCAGTGTATGCGGTCTGATTTTGGTTTTCGCGCAACTCCGCCGCGATGCCAACGTCGCCACGCTCACGCTCGCCACCGAGCCCAATCTCCCCGTGCGCGTGTATCTGTCCAAGAGTGACCGC
>VFZQ01000022.1 GCA_016871135.1 Acidobacteriota bacterium
CAACAACAACGTCATGGGCATGCAGGATCGCAAATCGCAGGTTGTCGTGCCTTCGCTTGACGCCGTCGCCGAGTTCAAGGTGCAAACGTCGAACTACTCCGCCGAGTTCGGCCGCAACAGCGGCGCCGTCATGATCGTCAATCTCAAGTCCGGCACCAACGCGCTGCACGGCACATTGTTCGAGTACATCCGCAACGACAAGTCCGACGCCCGCGACATGTTCAACTACGTTGACCGCACCGGCGACGGCCGCGCCGATCCCGAAGTCCTCAAACAAAATCAGTACGGCGGAACCATCGGAGGACCGATCGTCCGCAACAAGACCTTTTTCTTCGGCAGTTGGGAAGCGCGCAAACAACGCCGTGCGCAATCGGATTTCGTCATCGTTCCGACCGCCGCCGAACGCAACGGAACTTTCCCCACGAGCCTCGCGACAATCCTCGATCCCGCTTCCAACAATCAGCCCTTTCCATCGAACACCATTCCCCGCGCGCGCTTCGACTCCACCGCGCTCAAACTCATCGAACTCTGGCCGCAGCCAAATTTCACCGGCTCCGGCACGCGCCAGAACTTCATCCGCAATCCACCTTGGAACAACGACCGCGATCAAATCGATGTCCGCATCGATCACGATCTCTCGCAGAAAGACAAAGTCTTCGGCCGCTTTTCCAAGAATCGAACCGACAACTTCCGCGGCCCGACCTTCGATCCCCCCGCCCGCGGCGCAACCGGCAACGAACGCGCCTTCGACGACGACGACGCCCACTCCGCCGTCTTCTCCTGGACCCGCATTCAACGCTCGAATCTCGTCAACGAGTTTCGCTACGGCTTCGTGCGGCAGAAAGTCGACAAGCGCGAAGTGTCCACCGAACCGATGGCCGTCGTCAACGAACGGTTCGGTATCAAAGGCGTCCCGGCGCATGACCGATTATTTGGACTCGCGCGGCTAGGCTTCGTCGGCGCGATCGGCTACGAAGGTTTCGGCGAACCGGGCTCGATGCCGAATTTCAAAATCCACCAGGTCCATCAGTGGCTGAACAACCTGAGCTGGTATCGCGGCAACCACAACTTCAAGTTCGGCGTCGATCTCCGCTGGAACCGCAGCGACATCTTCGGCGGCGACGCCGCTCATGGCAACTTTCAATTCGACGGCCAGTTCACGCGCGTCTCGCTCGCCGACTTCCAACTCGGTCTTCCCGCCAGCTTTAGTGTTTCGACGCTCCTTGCGGGCCAGATGCGTTTCCGCAACTACATGTTCTTCGCGCAGGACGACTGGAAAGTGACGCAAAAACTCACCGTCAACATCGGCGTGCGATACGAGCTGACCTCGCCCTGGTGGGACAAGCACAACAACCAGTCGAAGATCCAAATCGATCCCGGCGCGGATTTCAACACCAGCATTCGCGCCGGCCATTGCGGGGGCTCCTGGACCTGCCGCGGCCTCGTCGAGACCGATACCAACAACTGGGCGCCACGCCTTGGCTTCGCCTATCAATGGAATCCGAAAACCGTAATCCGCGCGGGCTCCGGCGTATTTTATGCGGGCCAGGGATCGCTCGGCGGCAACGGCCGTATGATTTCGAACTTCCCGTTTAGCCGTCAGGTCACTCTGCAATCCACTCCGACGCGCCCCGCGCTGCGCCTGCAGGACGGAGTGCCCGCGAATTCACTCGGCGATGGCCGTGTCGCGCCCAATGGCCTGAACTGGAGCGTTTGGGCGAATCGCTTTCCGCTTCCCACCGTGTATCAATGGAATCTCGCCGTGCAGCGCGAGCTGCGGCAGGGATGGTCCTTGACGACGGCCTACGTTGGCAGTTCGTCCAACTACATCATGGGCAACTACAACTGGAACGGCTCGAGCCCTGGCCCGCCCGCCACCGAGCAACAGCGCCGACGCATTCCGCAATGGAATACGGTCGACCTCACCAGCCCCTACGGCCAAGGCAACTATCACGGCCTCGACGCCGAGTTGAACAAACGCTTCGCGAAGGGGTCTTCGTTCACCGCGGCCTACACGTGGTCGCACTCGATCGACAACATCCCCGAGCAGTTCGGCTCCGGCGGCGGCGGCCTGATGGACTTCCGCAACATCCGCTTGAATCGCGCCAATTCGAATTTCGATGTGCGCCACAGATTCGTTTCCAGCGGCGTCTGGGACGTGCCGCTGAAGATGCGCAACAGAATCGCCAACAGCGTGATCGGCGGCTGGCAGTTGAGCGGACTGTTGTCGCTGCAAACCGGCAGCTACTTCACGATTACAGTGCCGAACGCCCGCCAGCGGCTCGGGGCGACCGGCATCGGCACCTGGTGGCCCGACCGCCTGCGAGACCCGCGCATCGCAAACCCGACAACCAATCGCTGGTTCGACACAACCGCCTTCGCTTCCCCGCGCAACGCCGATGGAACGTGGCGTCTCGGCAATGCCGGCCGCGCCATCCTCGCCAGCGACAACCCCTTCAACCTCGACGCGGGCATACTGAAGAATTTCGCGCTCACCGAGCGATTCAATCTGCAGTTCCGCTGGGAAGTCTTCAACGTGTCCAATACGCCCACTCTCGGCGCGCCGGAGGTCAACTTTGAAAACCCCGACTTCGGCAAAGTCCGCGGCACCTACTCAACACCGCGCCAGATGCAGTTCGCTCTTCGCCTGTCGTTCTGAGCCGCCTATGCGTGCGGCTCGAACTTCCACGTTGGCGGCTTGATCTCCTGCGCGCGCAGATAACTGATGATCTGCCCGCGATGATGCGCGGTGTGCATGTACGCGCGCAAGAAAATATCGACGGTCGAATGCTTCGGCAGCCGCGGGCTGAACGCGACATCGGTGCGCAGAACCTGCGTCTGATCGATCTTCGCCAGCACCGCGTCCGAGTAGTCGAAATGCGCGACGACAAACGCGCGCACGGCCGCTTTATCGTCCGCGGCGGGAGGCTTCAGCGCGGGCGGGTCGACCAGTCCGAACCCGCGGAAGTACGCCGAATTCGCCGACGCGATGTGCAGAATCTGTTCGCCGAACGTGCGTTGCGCGGCGTTGACCTTCGAAGTTAACTTATCGGCGGGCATCGCATCGAGCACCGCGAGCGTGTATTCGCGCGTGTCCTGCCAGTGGAGCACGAAGCTCTTTAGAAACGCCTGCGCGAACGGGTTGGACCACTGCGCTTCGGCGGGCACGGCGAGCGCGGCAAGCGCCGGAACCAAAGTTCTTCTCTTCATGCAGAAGAGTGTCGCGCAAGCGGGCGCGGAAGTCCAGCGTTGGAGCGCAACGAAATCGACGCGCGCGCTACGGCTTCGGCGGATACAGCGGCGAGTACTGAATCATCGCCTCGCGCCGCGCCAGATTTCCGCCGGCCACCCACTGTTCGCCGCGTTGCGCGAGGTGCGTGATCATACGCTGCCGCCATGAGCGTAACGTCGCGGACGCGGCGGCGTCGCCGGCGAGATTTGTCAACTCGGCGCGGTCGCGCGTGAGATCGAATAGCTGCTCTTCGCCTTCGAACGCTTTGTAGATGTACTTCCACTTGCCGTCGGTGAGCGCCGTCCACTGATTCGATTTTTCGTAACAGAGGCCGTGTTCCAAATCGATGAACTCGCGCCAGCCCTCCGTTCTGCCGCGCGCGAGTTCGAGCATGGAGCGTCCGTCGATCGGGCGCGCCGGCGATGTCCCCGCCGCGTCGAGGAATGTCGCGAAGATGTCGCGCAGCTCAACCGGCTGATCGAGCACCTGGCCGCGCTTGGAAGACACCAATCCGTTCGGCCAGCGCATCAGCATTGGCACATGCGCCGAACCTTCGTAGGCGTACGACTTGCGCCAGTGGTGATGATCGCCCATCATGTCGCCGTGATCGGAGGTGTAGACGATGAGCGTGTTCTCCAACATCCCGCGCTTTTCGAGTGACCCAATCATCTGGCCGATCTGTTCGTCGATGAAGGAGATCGACCCGTAGTAAGCGGCGCGAGAATTGCGGATCTCCGCTTCCGGCATGCGGCCGTACCAGATCGCGTTGCCGGGGCCTTCGCGCTTTTCGAATCGCGAAGCCCAGCCGCCGACCGAGGCCGCCGGCAACTTGCGCTGCAGGTAGCGATCGAACAGGCGCTGCGGCGGATCGTACGGGCTGTGCGGCCGCGCGAAGGAAACCTTCAAGAAGAATGGTTCGGGCTTCTTGTAGTTCTCGATGAACGACGCCGCGGCGCGGCCGGTCCACGCGGTCGGGTGCATGCGTTCGGGAAGAACGTAGGCGGTGCCGTTGTAATCGTTGAACCCAACGCCGGTGGCGTCGGGATCGAGATTGGGAGCTTCGGAGTAGAACCAGGAACGATAATCGCTGCGAAAGTCGATCGATTCCGAGCGGCTGCTTTCGTCGAGCAACGCGCCGTGAAATCCGTGCAGATTTCGCTGCGGCGAGTAATGCAGCTTGCCGATCGCGTAGGTGTAATAACCCGCGTCGCGAAGGGCGCGCGGCATTTCGTACGGGTATTTGTTGGCGACTCTGCCGTAGGCCAACATGCCGTGATTCCACGGCGAAAGGCCGGTCAGCAGGCAGGCGCGAGCGGGCGTGCAGGTGGGCGTCGATGAATACGCATTGCGAAAACGAACGCCTTCGCGGGCGATGCGATCCAGGTTCGGCGTGTCGATGGCGGAGTTGCCGCCGGCGCGAAGGCAGTCGCCGCGATGCTGGTCGGCCATCAGAAAGAGAATGTTCGGCTTCGACGTGGCGGCGCGGGTTTGCAGCAGCGCGGGCGCGGCGAGAAATTGGCGGCGGTCCATTATTCGATGTCCTCCACTATCGCTTCAATCGTCTTGGGCGCGTTGCCTTCCAAACGATTATTGACGAAGATGTACGACGGCCGTTGCGCGCCGAGCGATTTCTGTATCAGCGCGCGCAGCGCTTCGCGTGTTTCCGGAATCGGGTCCTGAATGTCGCGATACGGCTCGAACGACTTCACCGCTTCTTCATACGGCCGGCCGCGGCGCAGCAGTGCGCGCGTGACGGTGAAGTCCGCGGTGTAGGCGGCGTCGATCATGGTCTGCGTTGGAAGGTCGGGCATGCGTGTCCACGCGTTGAACACGTGCGCGACGCCGTGTGCGCGGAGCACGTTGAAGTACTCCGGGCACAAGTATTCGGCGTTGCGGATCTCGACCGAGTAGCGCGGGCCTTTGGGCAGCGCCGCGAGGAACGGATCGAGCGCGTTCAAGAATTCGTTGACGCTCGGGAACGCCGCTTTCGAAAATGTCCCGAACTCGAAGATGAAGACCGCCGCGCGGCGGCCATAGGGTGTGAGCGGCTCGTAGAAGAGCCGCGTGAAAATTTCGGCGTTGAGAAAATTCTCATTCTCCAGCCCGGCGCGGCGGCCGTAGCGCGCGTGCGTGGGCCACTTCTTTACCGTGATCTCTTCTGGAACTTTGAATGCGAATTCGAGGGCCGATGGCGCCGAAGAGAACAGCCTTCGCCAATAGTCGTCGGACGGAAATTGGTAGAACGAAAAATCGCCGCAGACAATCGGAAACGTCTCGGCGTACTCTTCCAGGCACGTCTCCTCGAACTTCTTCTGCGAGAATTTTCCTCGTGTGAGATAGCGCTCTTCGGAGTAGATCTGGCCGATCCAGCCTTCGTATTTCCACGAACTGGTTCCGATCATGATGCCGCGTCCGGCAAGGCGGCGCAGTTTTTCACCGAGCGGATGGGGCTCACTGAACAGCGATAAATTCGACATGTTACCAGGCGCGGGCGGTGCGGTAACCGTAGGGATCGGCGCCCGCTTCGATCGTTCCCATCGGTGTGAAGCGAATCATCGTCGGCGCCGAGCCGCTCGACCAGCGCGAGCGCGTCGATGTCTGATGACCTTTCTGCGCGAGTTCGCCGATGACGCTTGGCGGCGTGCGTTCGTCGAGGATCAGATCGCCGGGATTCATGGCGTGATTGTCGAAGCTCGACACCATGTGGCGCGTTTGGAAGCGGCCGAGTTCGAGCGCCGTCTGCGCGTTCATTCCGAAGTCGACAACGTTCAGGATGAGTTGCAGAAGCGCCTGGTCCTGGTTATCGCCGCCCGGTGTCGAAAGCGCCAGAAACGGTTTGCCGCGCAGCGTGACCATCGTCGGGCTGAGCGTAACGCGCGGGCGCTTGCCGCCGGCGAGTTCGTTGGGATGTCCGTCGACCAACAGGAAGCTCTGCGCGCGCTGCGTGAGCGGAATTCCGGTGTCGCCGGCGATAACCGACGGCAGCCACGCGCCCGAGGGCGTCGCGCTGAAGACAAGGCCGCTGGCATCGGCGGCGTTGATGCAAGTGGTGTCGCGCGCCATCAGTTCGTCGTCGATCTTGATACGTACGATTTCGCTCTGCGACGGATGCAGGCCGCGTTTGCCGTCGATCAAGCCGGGTTCGAAGGCCATCGAAGCGCGGTCGCGGATTTCGGCGCGGCGCTCTTCGGCGTAACTCTTCGACAGTAGCCGCTCGGTGGCAACTTTGACGAAACGCGGATCGCCGTAATACGTGTCGCGGTCGGCGTAGGCGAGCTTCATCGCTTCGGTGACGGTATGGATGTACCGTGTGGAGTTGTGCTGCATCGAGGCGAGATCGTAGCCCTCGAGCATGTTCAGCGTTTCGATGAGCGTTGGGCCTTGACTCCAAAAGCCCGGCTTGTGAATGGTGTAGCCCCGATAGGTGGTCGACACCGCTTCTTCCGGCTGCACCCGAAACGCGGCCATGTCCTCGTAGCGCAGCAGTCCGTCGTTCGCTTTCGAGAAGGCGTCGATCTTACGCGCGACATCGCCGCGATAGAAGTAGTCGCGCACGGCGTCGATGCCGGCTTGCCGCCCCGCGCCGCCCTTCAGCGCGCGGGACTCCTCGGCCACCATCGCGCGCAGCGTGCGGGCGAGATCGGGTTGGCGGAAGATCATGCCGGGCGCGACGGGGCTGCCGTCGCCCAAATAGAATTTTTGCGACGAGGGCCACAGTTCGAAAAACTTGCGCGAGCGCATGATGGAGCCCGCGCGCACTTCGTCAAACGGTGCGCCGTCGGCCAGTTCGATGGCCGGCGCAATCACGTCGGCGAACGAACGCGTGCCGTATTCGCGCAGAGCGACGAGGCCGGCTTCGACCATTCCAGGCACGAGCGCCGGCATGATTCCGGCGGCCGGCACCATGCCTTTCAGCCCGTTCGGCTCCAGATTTTGCACTTCGCCCGGCAGCATCTTGCGGGTGCGGAACAGTTCGGCCGTCGCGGATTTCGGCATCGTACCGACGCCGGCGAGCGAAACAACTTTGCCCTCTTTTGTTCGAATGAGAATCGGCGCTTCGCCGCCGAATCCGAAGTGGGAGTATTCGACAACGCTGGCGGCGTACATGGCCGCGACGCCCGAATCCACCGCGTTTCCGCCTTGATAGAGGAGCCGCATGCCTGCGTCGGCGGCCGCGTCGGTACCCGCGGTGACGGCGCCGCGCGTGCCGCGCGAGGCGTAGCGGGCGGGCTGTTCCATCCTGCGCCGTTGGCTTTGCGCGGAGGTCGTCCACCAGACGCCCGCCGTCGATGCAAGCGCCAAAGCGCCCGTGAAAACCGCGACTCTTCGATTCATTTAGGAAGCCTGCCCCATTATAATGATCTGCACGGTACACATGGCTCGCGGTTGGGTTTACTTTCTTTTCATCGCATGTGCGGCCCGAGCGGAGACGCTCGGGGAACGCTGGTGGGCGCACGTCAAATTTCTGGCCGACGACCGGCTTGAAGGCCGCAACACCGGCTCGGCGGGGCATCGCGAGGCTGCCGATTATGTCGCGCGCAAGTTCCAGGAAGCGGGTTTGCAGCCAGGCGCGGCGAAGGCGTGGATGCAGCAGGTGCCGTTCGTCACGCGGCAGATCGATGAGGCGAATTCGTCGCTGTCGTTGAACGGCGCCGCGATTACGCTTGGCAAGGAAGCGTACTTTGAGATGCGCTCGGATCCTAAACCCGAGACGCGCGGCGAGCTTGTTTTCGTGGGTCATGGACTCCGCGCGCCGGAGATGAACTACGACGATCTGAAAGGCTTGGATCTCAAGGGCAAGATCGCCGTCGTGCTGGGCGGCGCGCCGCCGAAGTGGCCCGGTCCGATCGCCGCGCACCTGCAAAGAGCCGATGTTCGTTGGGCCGGATTGCAGGCCGCGGGCGCGATCGGCATCGTCAATATTCCGCTCACGCAGACAACGCCTTGGGTGCGGTCCTCCGCGGCCCGAGTGCAGATGCAGATGACGGCCGACATTGGACAAAGCGTTGGTCCAAGTGTTTCGATTGCGTGGAATCCGGAGCACGCGGCGCTGCTACTCGACGGCTCCGGGCACACGATAGACGAGTTGCAAAAGCTGGCGCGCGCGGGCGAAACGTTGCCGAAGTTCGAACTACGAAAGACGCTGCATGCGAGGGTCGCGGTGAAGCGGGGCAAGTTGGAATCGCCAAACGTTGTCGGGCTGTTGCCGGGCAAGCGCAAGGAGTTCGTCGTCGTCAGCGGGCATCTCGATCACATCGGCAAAACGCAGTCGTTCGCGGGCGATGGCATTTTTAATGGCGCGATGGACAACGCGTCCGGCGTTGGAGCGCTGATCGAAGTGGCGCGGGCGCTGCGGGGCGAGAAGTTGAATCGAAGCGTTCTGTTTGTCGCACTGACCGGCGAAGAAAAAGGCCTGCAGGGATCGCGATACTTCGCCGCGAAGCCAGGTGTCCCGGCGAAATCGATCGCCGCCGACTGCAACATGGATATGTTCATGCCGCTGCACGAATTCAAGGCCCTAACGATTCTCGGCGCGGAGGAATCGACACTAGGCGACATCGCGAAACAGACGGCCGAGCGGCGTGGTTTGCGCGTGCTTCCCGACCCGGCGCCGGAGCAGCGCCGCTTCACGCGCAGCGACCAATACAGTTTCATTCGCCAAGGCATTCCGGCGATCGCCTTCAAATTCGGCTATGAGAAGGGCACGCCGGAAGAGAAGCTTCACGCCGACTGGCTGCGCACTCGCTACCACGCGGTGAGCGACGATCTTTCCCAGCCCGTGAACATCGAAGGCGCCGGAAAGTTCGTCGAATACCTGGCCGCGTTGGTGAAAGACGTTGCGAATGCGCGCCGGCGTCCCGTCTGGAAACCGGAGAGTTTCTTTCGCCGGTTCGCGTATAGTCGTCGAGCGACACAACCATGAACCTAGCACTGACTCCCATTCGATTCCTCTATCGCGCGATGGACGTTTTCCCGAACAAGACGGGCGTGATCTGCGGCGCGAAGACGTTTACCTATGGCCAGTTCGGCGAACGCTGCGAGCGGCTGGCTTCGGGGTTGAAACGGCTCGGCGTGCTGCCGGGCGATCGCGTTGCGTACTTGAGTTTTAATACGCACCAGCTCCTCGAGGGCTATTACGGTGTTGTGATGGCGGGCGCGATCGTCATGCCGATCAACGTGCGTTTGTCGCTGCAGGAGTTGGCGACGGTGCTGAATCATTCGGGCGCGCGCGTGCTGTTGTTTGAAAACGATTTCGCCGCGACCGTGGCGCAGTTGAAGAGCGCGTGTCCGTTTGTCGAGCACTACATCACGCTCGATGCGGCAATCGACGTGGCGACGATGACGTCGACAGAACTGGTCGATAGCGGTGAAGCGGAGCATGTCGACTGGACTCGCATCGATGAGGATTCGGTGGCGGAACTGTTCTACACCAGCGGCAGCACGGGCTCGCCGAAGGGCGTTGCGCTGACGCATCGCAATCTTTATTTGCATGGTCTGATGGTGGCGACGATTATGTCCGATCCGGGCAACATGATCGACCTGCACACGATTCCGCTGTTTCACGCCAACGGCTGGGGACGGCCGCAGACATCGACGTTTCTTGGCGTGACGCAGATTATGGTGCGGCGCTTCGAACCGGTGAGCGTGCTGAAGATGATCGCGCAGTACAAGGCGACCGATATGAGTCTGGTGCCGACGATGGCGAACGCTTTGTTGGCTTGCCCTGAACTTGGCCAACACGATGTGTCGAGCCTGCGGCGGATCTTGCTGGGCGGCGCGGCGTCGTCGCCATCGCTGGTCGAGCGCCTGGAGAAAGCGTTCGGCTGCACGGCGGCCTCGGGGTATGGATTGTCGGAGACTAGTCCGGTGTTGACGACGGCGCTGCCGATGCCGGGAATGGAGTACACGTCGAACGAAGACCGGTGGCAGAAGCAGGCGTTGACGGGCTGGCCGATTATCGGCTCGGAAGTTCGCGTGGTCGATCCGGAGGGCGCCGATGTGCCGAAGGACAACGAATCGATCGGCGAGATCATCGCGCGCGGCGACAACATCATGCAAGGCTACTACCGCGAACAAGAGGCGACCGACGCGGTGATTCGAGACGGTTGGTTTCACACGGGCGACATGGCGGTGTGGGACGGGAACGGCTATTTGAAAATCGTCGACCGGAAGAAGGAAATCATCATCAGCGGCGGCGAAAACATTTCGTCGATTGAAGTGGAGAAAGCGATTTACGCGCACGATGGGGTATTGGAGTGCGCTGTGGTGGCGGCGCCCGATGAGAAATGGGGCGAGGTGCCGGTGGCGTTGATTGTGCGGAAGGACGGAGCGTCGTTCACCTCGGAGGAACTGATGGAGTTTCTCGGTTCGCGGCTGGGGCGGTTCAAGCTGCCGCGTCAGATCCACTTCGAAACCGAGGCGCTGCCGAAGACGGGCACGGGCAAAATCCGCAAAAACATTTTGCGCGAGCGATTCTGGGCGGGACGCGAGAAACGCATTCAGGGGTAGCGGCGGCTACACTGAATCTTATGCGTTTGCTTCTTGTTGTCTTCGCGATTAGTGTGTTTGCGCAGGACTCGATTACCGGGGACCGATTGCGCGCGCACGTTCGATTTTTGGCGAGCGATCTGCTTGAGGGTCGGGGCGTCGGCACGCGCGGCGGCGATCTGGCGACGAACTATATCGCGTCGCAGTTCGCGATCGCGGGGGCGAAGCCGGCGGGCGACAACGGCACGTATTTGCAGAAGGTCGAGCTTGTGGGCGTGGAGCCGCAGACGTCTTCGACGCTGAGCGCGCGCAAGGGGAGCGACACGATTCCGTTCGCGTGGATGACCGATTTCGTCGGCAATACGATGCAGCAGAAAGACGCGTCGTTCGACGCGGAGGCCGTTTTTGTCGGCCACGGCATCACGGCGCCGGAGTTTGGCTGGAACGACTACAAGGGCGTGGATTTGAAGGGCAAGGTGGCGGTGCTGTTCACGAACGAACCGCAGAGCGAAGACGCGAAGTTCTTCGGCGGCCGCGCGCTGACCTACTACGGGCGCTGGACGTACAAGTACGAAGAGGTGCTGCGGCAAGGCGCTGTTGCGTGCATCATCATTCATACAACGCCGACGGCGGGTTATGGCTACGAAGTGGTTAAGAGTTCGTGGAGTAAAGAAGACCCGCAGGTAAAGTTGGGCGCGGGCGACAACGCGCTTGCGTTCGCGGGTTGGGTGTCGCGCGCTGCGGGCGACAGGCTGATGGCGTTGGCCGGACAGAACGTCGACGATCTGCTGAAGAAGGCCGCTCAGAAAGATTTTCAGCCGATCCCGCTGGGCATTCGCATGCAGGGCCGCGTTCCCACGAAGATCCGGCAGATCCGCGCGGCGAATGTGGCGGCGATCGTGCCGGGCAGCGATCCGGTGTTGTCGAAGGAAGCGGTGATTTTCAGCGCGCACTGGGATCATTTGGGCATCGGCATTCCGGTGAACGGCGATGCGATTTACAACGGCGCGGTCGACAACGCCAGCGGCTGCGCGGTGTTGATCGAACTGGCGCGCGCGTGGGCGGGGCTGCGCAACCGGCCGAAGCGCAGCGCGATTTTCATTGCGGTGACGGCGGAAGAGAGCGGTCTGCGCGGCGCGCAGTTTTACGCAACGAGTCCGATCATCCCGAACGGCAAGACGGCGCTGAACTTGAACTTCGATTCGTTTTATCCGTTCGGCAAGGTTCGCGATGTGGTCGTGAACGGGTCCGAGCGCACGAGCGTTTATCCGGTTGTCGAGAATGTCGCGCAACGATTCAATCTGAAGATCAAGCCGGACCCGCGGCCTGAGCAGGGGCATTATTATCGCAGCGATCACTTCGCGTTTGCCAAGGCCGGCGTGCCCGCATTTTCGATCAACATGGGCGACGACTACATCGGCAAACAGGACAACGCCGGTGCACAGTTATTCTTCGAATACAACGCGAAGAACTATCACCAACCGAGCGATGAGTACAACGAAAACTGGGACTTGGGCGGGCCGGAGCAGATGGCGAAATTCGGATTCGCGATCGGGCTGACGGTCGCTAACCAGCCGAATCTGCCGACGTGGCGCGAGGGCGATGAGTTCTTGCCCGCGCGCAAGAAGAGCCAAGGTCAGTAGCGTTTTTCGGCGCGTACTTTCAGGCCGCCCTTCAAGCGGAGGGTCAACATGGGCGAGGTTTGCACGGGCGCTGCGTCGGCGCGGCGAAAGCGCCACGCGCGCGATAACGCGGCGAGCACGATGACGCCTTCCATCCACGCGAAGCGCTCGCCGATGCAGAGGCGCGGACCGCCGCCGAAGGGGTAGTAGGCGAACTTCGGGCGAGCGGCGTCTTCGGTCTCCCATCGCTCGGGTTGGAACGCTTCGGGCGAGGGCCACCATCGCGGGTCGCGGTGCATCGTGTAGGGACTGAGAAGCAGGATCGACCCTTTCGGAATTTCGTAGCCGGCGAGTTCGAGCGGCGCGGTCGCCATGCGGCCGATGGCCCATGCGGGCGGATAGAGGCGCATGGTTTCGGCGAGGACATTTGTCGTGTAACGAAGCGCGGGCACGTCGTCGAAAGCAGGCGCGCGATCGCCGAGCACGCGGTCGATCTCGGCGTGCATTTTTGCTTCGACCGCCGGGTGTTGTGCCAGCAGCAGCCAGGCCCAGGTCAGTGCGGTGGCGGTTGTTTCGTGGCCCGCGATGAAGAGAGTGAGCGCTTCGTCACGAACCTGTTTGTCGGTCATGCCGCCATCTTCGTCGACCGACATGAGGAGCATCGAGAGCAGATCGCCTTTGTCCTCTTTCGAGGCGCGCCTCGCTTCGATGATCTTGTAGACGGTGCGGTCCAGCGTTTCGCCAGCGCGCTTGAAGCGCCGGAACATCGGCAACGGCAGGTGCTGGATGTATTGCGAGCCGGGGATCATGAGCACCGGCATCATTTCGATGAGCGCGGTCATCGCCTCGCCGACGCGGGCGGTATCGGCTTCGACCTCAGTGCTGAAGAGGGTCTTGCAGACGATGGCCAATGTGAGGCGCATCATTTCGCGATCGATGTCGACGACGGTGTCGCTGGCGAAGCGGGCGCGCGCGTTGACGGCGAGTTCCGACATGTCGCTCGCGTAGCGGACCAATCGATCACGGTGAAACGCGGGCTGCACCAATCGCCGTTGCCGCAGATGCGAGGCGCCTTCGTTGGTGAGCAGGCCTTCGCCGAGCAGGGCCTTGGCTCGCTGCAAGATGCGGCTCTTCATGAAGAGCGCGTTCTTGTTGACGAGGACTTCGTTCACCAACTCGGGCGAGTTGGCGAAGTACATGTGTTGATGGGCGGCGCGGAAGTAGACGAAGTCGCCGTATTCGGCGGCGCAGCGAGTGAGAAAGGCGAGCGGATTGGCGCGGAAGTCGCGGAGTGAACCGCCGATCCATCGGGGTTGGGGACCGGGCGGCCGTCTCACTTCTTCTTGCTGAAGCGGATGGAGTTGATGATGTCTTCGTTATCGAAAGTGACGCCGAGGAAGGCGAGGCACATTTCGTCCTCAGTGCCTTCGCCCCAACCGACAACCTTCAGCGGGTTCGACGGGTTGCGCGGATTTTTTTCGGAGTTGTCGAAGCGGCAGGAGACTTTCAACTGGTCGAAGATGTTCAGTTTGACGGCTTCGGTGGTGTTGTAGAAGCCTTGCCAGTTGAAGTCCCAGTCGTCGATGAGGATGAGGCTATCGTTGGCGCGCGTGAAGGAGTTCGTACGTGTCACCTGGATTCGCTTGCCGAGCAGGTGCATGTGCGGGACGATCATGTGGATCTGTCCCTGCAGACCGGGAAGGATCGGAATGGTTGCGTTGACTTCGTAATCCTCGTTGCCGGCGGGGATCTTGAATCTGTCGTTCACCAGCGGGACAAACACCATGCGCCGCGAGATCTTGTCCGACTCCTTTGCAAAGTACAGGCCGATTTTTGTTTGATCGGCGTGTTGCTTGCCAGCGGGGAAATAGTGCATCTGGATTACGATGCTTGCGCCCTTGGGCAGCCGCAAGCCGACGCCCTCGGGAGTGCGGCTGGCGCGCATGCCGGGTACCCAGCCGCCGAGCATGCCGTCGATATTGAGCGGAATCCCGGGCCCGCCGTAGCAGTCGTAGCCGGGCTCTTCATCCTTGGCGTCGAGCTTTGCCGCCTCGCCTTTGGTGTCGACAAACAGAATGACGTGGTGAACAACCTGGCGATTACCCGGCACGATTTGCACGGCGTTGAGCCAGGTGTCGGTGTCGAAGCCGGTCGGCACTACGAAGCAGCGGTAGACGTCCTTGCGGCGCGGCACGTTATATAGCTCGGGCATTTGGAGAACGACATCGGGATCGCCTAACTGCCATTCGCCGGTCTTCGCGGTTGGTTCGGGGAGGTCGGCGCGGTCGCCCTCGGGCGCACCGTTCTTAAACCAGTCGAGGATCATGCGCCGCTCGTCATCGGTGAGGCCGAAGTTGTCTTTGAACGAACCGTGCCCTTCGATGGGTTTCCACGGCGGCATGATCCGCTTTTCGATCACACGTTGAATGTCGTCGCCCCATTGCTTGGCGGCGTCGAAGGAGTCGAGCGCGAACGGGGCGACATCGCCTTCGCGGTGACAGATCTGGCACTTCGCCTGGAAGACACGCGAGATTTCGCGCGAAAAGGTCACTTGTGCGCGCGCGGCCAGCGGGGCGAGCAACATCAATACGGGCAGAATCGCCTTCATGGAATCCTCACCACTATCATAACGGCGTTTTACCGGATAGCGACGGTGAGTCCTGTTTGACTTGTAAACGAGCCGACGGTGACGGTGACCGGCACGTCGCCGCTTGGCGCGTCGGGCGGGATGACGACGTTGATTTGAAACACGCCGGCGACCAGGCCTGGTGCGGCGCCCGCATACGACAGCTGGGTTACTCGCGTGTTGCCGATCGTCACCGAAACGGGCAGCGACGGTTTCGGAAATACGCTCGTCGCCAAGCGTCCGTCGGCGCCGGGCGGGTCGGTCGCGCCTTCGCCCGTGCCGAAGAGAACGATCACGCTGCCTTTTGCGGCAGGGTTGGACGCCGAGTTGAACGAGGTGTCCTGATTGAGGATCGCGCCGGGGCCGCGGCCCGACGAGTTCGCGGAGAACAGCGCGGGCTTGGCGGCGACGACGGGCACGGTAATCGGCGCGGACCGGTTCGAACCTTGTTCGACCACAACGCGCACCGATTGTTTGCCGGCGACGTTGTAGGGCACGACGGCGCTGCTTTGTCCGGCGGATGCGTAGATGAGCGGCGCTGGAGTGTCGTCGAAGAGAATGCGCGTGTCGGCGAGTGTGCGTGAGATTTCGCCTTGGGCGTTTAAGGAGGCGGTTGTAAGCGCCGACGGGCCGATGCCCGTGCCCGCGAGGATGACGATTTCGCCGGGGGCGACCGCGCCGCCGGCGTAACTGGCGGCACTGGCGATGCCGGCGACGGAGATGTTGCTTTGCGACTGGCCGATTCTTGCGACAAACCCGTCACCGAATGGCAGTCCCGTTCCAGAAGTGCCGAAGTACTGGCGCTGATAACTGCCTTGCGTGGCGGGAAGATCGGTTGAGGAGGTGACGCCGGCAACGATGACGCTGTTGTCGGGAAGCACCGCGAGGCTCGTCGCCGTTTCGCCGCCTTTGCCGCCTAGAAATGTCGAGCTTAGAATCGAGCCGCCCGCCGCGTCGAGTTGTGTAAGAAACGCGTCGCCGAGAATAAAGATGTCGTTTCCCGGCTGGCCCGCGTGGGTCCGCTGAAAAGCATCGTTGGTGGTGGGGAAGTCCGGCGAAAGCGTGTGTCCCGCGACCCAAACGTTGTTAACTCCGTCGAGTCCGATGGCGAAGGCGCGTTCGTCCCTGGACCTTCCAAGGTATGTGGAAAAGACTAGTGACTGGCCGTTCGGTGCGAGTTTTGAGACGAAGGCATCGCCGGCTACGATATTGGGCTCGCCAGACGCGCCGCCGAACGCCGGTTGGACCGCGCGCGCCGTTGTCGGGAAATTCGCCGAGGCTGTGTTGCCCGCGACGTAGGCGCTTCCTTGCGCGTCTACCGCGATTGCGAAAATGAACTCGTTTCGTTGCCCGCCCAGGTAGGTGGAGTAGGCCAAACTTGTGCCGGATGGATTGAGCTTCAGGACAAACCCATCGCCGATGTTGAGATCCGGCTGACCCTGCGCACCGCCGTATGCGGATTGCGGGGCGCCTTGCGTAACCGGGAAATTGACAGAGTTGGTAACGCCCGCTACGTAGGCGTTGCCTTGCGCATCCACCGCGATCGCGGTTCCGGTATCATTGCTCGATCCTCCCACGTAGGTCGCATAAACGACTGCCGATCCAGACGGGTTGAGCTTCGCCACGAACGCGTCCGATGGATCGTTGCCGATGGGAATCAGGGCCTCGGTCTTCTGAACGACGCCTCCGCGATAGGATGCCTGCGGCGCGCCTTCGGAAACGGGGAAATCCGTGGAATTGGTACGGCCGGTGACGTAAGCGTTCCCCGCCGAATCGGCCGCGACAGCGTAGCAACGATCGGTGCCGCGACCACCTAGATAGGTGGAATACACCAATGCATTGCCGGATGCATTCAGTTTCGTTACGTAGCAGTGCGCAGCGGAAGTGGACTGGGAGGTAAAAGCCGTCTTGACCGCGCCCGTGGTGGTTGGGAAGTTGTTGCTGGCCGTCCCCCCGGCAAGATAGACGTTTCCGGAAGCGTCCACGGCGACGGCGAAACCAAGGTCCATGGAAGCCCCGCCGAACTGAGTGATGTATGTGGCGGCCGTGCCGGCCGCGTTCATTTTGGCGACAATTACGTTGCCGGTGGACGCGCCGGCGGCGTTTGCCTGGTATGCACCCGGCGTGGCCGGGAAATTCGAATCGAATGTGAAACCGGTTAAGTAGACGTTCCCATTCGCGTCCGCCGCGATGCGCGAAACCCCATCCAGATTGGCGCGTCCGATGTAGCTCAGGTATTGCACGACGGGATCGATTACGAGCGTCTTTGACTTGTCGTAGGCGCCGACGCTGAAAGACGCCTGGCCGCTGGAATCGAGCCGGTAAGCGCCTTCCACTTGACGCCGGCCCTGATCGGTGTCCTGGTAGAGCACGGGTTTGCGCCAGCTTACCTTTTTGCGGCCGATTGAGATTTCAAGATTGCCTTCGCGGTCGAGCCTGACGCCGTCGGCGCCTTTGAACGACATGCGGATCGCGGCGGGATCGGCATTCGGAGCGACGATGAAATCGTGCTCGAGGACTCCGTTTTCGCCGTGGTACTCGACGTCGATGCCGGGGTAGACGCCGCTGTAATGAACACGTGAATAGACGGGCACGTCGGTGAGCCATTTCGACGAATCCGCACCAATGAAAAAATTGGCCATGGTCTCTGGAGCGCGGCCGAGATTGGGTGTTGCATTGCGGTTAGCGCCAATCAATTCGGCGTACAGCGCGGAGCCTGTGTTGCCGAGCCAGTCACGCACGTCCAGCACGGCCTCGGCGGGCGTGAGGTAGAGCGTCATGCTCGGCGTGCGGGCGATGAACTGGTAGCGCCGGTCCGCTTGGCCGAGATTGTACTAATAGGAAAGAGGGAGGCCGGTCTTGACGTCGCGGATCAGCGCGTCGGCCAAGATCTTCTTCGGGCTACCGGGTTTCTTTTCGTCGTCGTCACAACTGCAGCCGGCGAGTAGCAGGACGAACGGGAGTATTGCGATCGATAAGAGTTTCATACAGTCTCCGGTTGGCGGCGCCTGGTCGCGAACGGTATGGCCGCGCCGGCCAAGCAAGCAAATATGGCGTTGTATTGGTCGACCGACCAGCCCAAGTAGACAGGAGGATCGACTTGAAGGCGATCCAGCCAAAAGCGGAAGCCGCCGCAACCGAGCAGCGCGGCGGCGGTGTAGAAGCCGGGCGGACGCGGAACGCGGTCGAGGAACCGGAATACCGCGGCGAGGACCAGCAGAAATAGCATGCCGAGCAGACCAAGATCGAAGCGAGGCCAGTCGGGGTACCGAACGGCTAGCCAGCTATCCGAGCGAATGCCGGGATGGTCGTGAATCAGCGTGCAACCGAGCCGTCCGATCGCCCACGGCAGCGGGAAGACGTAGGCCATTACGTCGGCGATTCGGGCTGCGTCTATCCACCCGATCCCGCGTCTCAAGCAGTACAGCCACGCACCAAGAAGTGCGCCAAACCCCCCGCCGAACGAGGCGATACCGCGATAGCGAAAAACCTCGCCAATGCCGTTCGCTTCAAATAGGTAGGGGTAGTAGGCCAGTTTCAGCAACATCGCGCAGCCGAATCCGGCGGCGATGACCCAGACCGCGAACCAGCCTCGCACTAGCGGCCAGACACCCATCCGTTCCGAGCGCCGCCAGCCGAGCAGAAGCGCGGTGACGATCCCAGTCAGCACCAGAAGCGAAAAGACAGGGATCGACACCGGGCCTAGCGTTATGAAATGCAGCTCGAAATATGGAATCACTGCACGGACTCTCCGTCGCGGACACTATGAGTGGACGGAGAGTAGTATCTATCACGCAAAAAGTTAATTGGCCACGCAGTCGCTGGAAG
>VFZQ01000023.1 GCA_016871135.1 Acidobacteriota bacterium
ATCTTTCGTCGACGAATTGGGAACGGGAGCGTGGTCGGCCGGCGGCGCGCTATTGACCCATAAACCGGACCAAACGTTTGGGCCGATTCTGTGGACGCAGTATACGCTCAGCCGCGGCGTCGTAAAACTGACCGCTCTGTTTCCGCCGGTGGGAGCGAGCGACTCGCAACAAGCGCAACTTGAGATCCGCCGCGACGGCCGTTGGCGGCGCGCGGCGGCGGCCGCGATCGATCCGATGTCGCGCACCGCGACATTTCGAATCGACAAATGGGACGCGTCGAAACCGGCCGAATACCGCGTTGTCTACCGGTGGCGAAACAAACGGTATGAGTGGCCCGGCGTGATCCGGCAAGAGCCCACGAACGGAACATTGAATTTGGCCGTGTTCTCATGCGACAACGGCTACGCGTTTCCGCTGCCCCGCATGACGGCGAACGTCAAAGTGCAGGACCCCGATCTGTTGTTTTTCGCGGGCGATCAGATTTACGAAGGCTACGGCGGTTTCGGATTTGCGCGCGAGCCGGCGGAGTTGGCGATGCTCGATTACTTGCGCAAGTTCTGGCAGTTTGGATGGACGTGGCGTGAGCTGTTGCGCGATCGCCCAGCCATTGTAATTCCCGACGATCACGACGTGTTTCAAGGCAACATCTGGGGACAGGGCGGGCGCAAAATTCCGCCGGGCCGGGAAAAGGGATTCGTCTACGGCGGCTACGTCGAACCGCCCGAGTGGGTTAGCGCGGTGCAGCGGACCCAGTGCGCGCATCTGCCCGATCCGGTCGATCCGGCGCCGGTGGAGCAGGGCATCACGGTCTATTTCACCGAGTTATTTTATGGCGGTGTCAGCTTCGCGATCATCGAGGACCGCAAGTTCAAGACGGGACCGGAAGCCGCGTTTCCGCAAGGCGTGCCGCGAAGTGTCGCGGAGCTCGACGTAAAGGGCGCGGAGATGTTGGGCGCCCGGCAGGAGGCGTTCCTGCAGCGTTGGGCGAGGGAGAGTAATGCGGCGCTGAAAGCCGTGTTGAGCCAGACGATTTTCTGCAAGGTGAGCACACACGCCGGGGCGAATCTAAACGTCAACGACCGCGACTTGGATTCGGGCGGATGGCCGCAGTCCGGCCGCCGGCGCGCTTTGCTTGCCGTACGAGACGCCGATCCGCTGATGATTCACGGCGATCAGCACCTGGGTGCGCTGGTGCGACACGGCATCGACAATTGGGACGATGGCCCACTTGCTTTCCTGGTGCCGGGCACGGCGAATGGGTTTCCGCGCGCGTGGTGGCCGGATGAAGAGAAGCCCGATGGCCGATACTTCGATTCGTTCGGCAATCGAATGACCGTGCTTGGAATTGCGAATCCGGAGCGGGGAAGCAATCTGCTGCCGCGCAATCGAACGCATCCGGAAACGCTGGCACACAAGAAGGGGTCGGGGTATGGCATCGTGCGATTCAACCTGGCCGCGAAGACGGTGGTGTTGGAAATGTGGCGGTATGACTTTGATGCCCGTCAACCGAAGACCGGGGATCAGTTTCCCGGGTTTCCGCAGACTCGTCAGCTCAGCCGGTTGAAGTGAGGACGGCGTCGTTGAGCAGGACCACCGCGCATTTGCGGCAGCGGGGCGAACGATCGCGGGATGGATAATGCGGAAGGGGCAGGTCCGCTGGATTGGTGGTGGTGCTTTTCCGAGCGATGGACTTGGCAGAGCCGATTACAGCAGGTGGAGGTACACGTTCCAGGTCTTTTCGACGGCGGCTTGCCAGGTGAATCTTGCCGACCACTCCAGGCCTCGGGCGGCGAGTTCGTTGCGGAGGCCGGGGTTTTCCATTGTGGTCTGCAGGGCGGTAGCGAGTTCTTCGATGTTCTCGGGATCGACGTGCAGGGCGGCATCGCCGGAGACTTCGGCGAGGGCGGAGCGATCGGACGTGATCACGGGAACGCCCCACGCCATTGCTTCGATGACGGGAATACCGAAGCCTTCGTCGAGCGAGGGGAAGGCAAAGAGCGAGGCTTTCGAGTAGAGTTGTTCAAGTTCGCTCTGATTGATGTAGCCGGTAACCGAGATATCTTCGCGGCGTGGCGATTCGGCGATGCGCTGGATGATGCTCTCGGCCTCGAAACCCGCGGCGCCGGCGAGGATGAGTTTCCAACCGGGCGGTGAAAGTTCGAACGCTTCGACGAGGCGCGCGGTGTTTTTCCGTTTTTGAATCGAGCCGACGGAGAGCACCATCTTTTCGCGGCCTTGTTTGGATGGCTGCTCGGCGGGACCGTGGACGCCGTGATGGACGACGTGGAGGCGCGCGCGCTCGACGTTGAGAAGCGACTCGACTTGATCGGCTGTGAATTGCGAGACACACACGATGGCGTCGGAGCGTTCGGCGGCGTGGCGAGCTTGATCGGCAAAGCGATCGCGGAACTCCCTGGTCGAATACTCGCCGGTCAGAACGAAGAGGTCGTGAAAAGTCGTTACGGTGCGCCGGTGCTTTGTCGCGGGTACACGCTGGTTGAGCGCGTGGAAGATGTCGGCGTTGCGCGTCGGGCCGGACTCGAACAAGGGACGACGGCGCGCGGCGCTGGGGATCGACTCGCGGAAAGACCGGAGGAATCGATTCGGGCGGTAACAGAACGTGAAGCGCGCGTCGGGGTGAAGCGCGGGGAGGCCGTGCAGGATCTCGCGAGAGTAGACGCCGACGCCGGTGAGTTCGCGGCCCAGTGCATAGGTGGCGTCGAGGGCGATGTGCACTGCGCTATTGTCGCATCGCGGCGGCGGCGCGGCGAGGGAGTGCGCCGGCGAGCAGTTCGTTGAGCGTGTGATCGCCGGCGCAGAAAACCTCTTCGAACGCGTCGAACTCGAGGGGCGCGGGATGGCCGGGACGGCCGGCGCGTTTGTCGAGCCACGCGTTGATGCGGATGGGAAGCGGCCGCAGCGATTCGGTCGGACCGATGGACAGCGCGGAGAACTGTGTGGGGCCGGTGCGTGCGAGCAGATCGGAATCAGGGAACAGATCGCGCAGCATGTCGGCGGTTTCGATGAGAGCGAGATCGCGCGCTTGCGAGCCGTAGACGTCCTGCAGAACCTGATAGCCGGTGAGATTCACGATCGACAGACGCGCGGGTTTGTTCCAGCGCGTGGCGAGGCGGAGGGCCATATCGCCGAGGTAGAGAAAACCGTTCTTGGACGTCAGGCCAGTGAGTTCGTCGGCGTTGGGCTGCTCTTCGCGGGCGGTGAGAGCCTGGTGGCGCTCCAGAGCGGCGCGGATGCCGCGGGCGAGCGGGAGGCAGTCGATATCCTCCTTGAGCAGATAACCGGCGGCGCCTTCGCGGACGGCGGCGAGCGCGAGCGGCTCTTCGGCGCGCGGCACGAGCATCAGCACGGGCGTGCGCGGAGCAGCCTCGCGGAGTTGCATGAAGGGTTGGAGCCCGGCGTCGTGAGAGCCCGTGGGATCAAGCAGGATGAGATCGTAGTGGTCGTGTTCGACCGATGCGGTGGCTTCGGAAATATTTTCGGCGTGGAAGAGATCGATGGGACGGGGGAGGATCTTTTCTTGCGGGTGCTCTTCGAGTTCATCGATGGCTTCCTGAATCAGGCCTGCGTCCCAGGCGTCCCGTTCTACGAGCAACAACCGCATATAGAAGTAGTGGCGCGGCGATCGAATTGTTCTCACACCGCGACCTGATATTCCTTCAACTTTCTGTAGAGCGTCGTGCGGCCGATACCGAGCAGGCCGGCGGCCATCAGGCGATCGCCTTTCGTGAATTCGAGCGCGTTGAGAATCGCGCGGCGTTCCATTTCGATGAGGGGGAGAATCGGCATCTCAAGGAAGCGTGGATCGACAACGGGCATGGCGTCGAAGCTGCCGCCGGCGGCGGCGGTGGCGGAGAGCGCGATGCCTGGGCCGCGGCGCGCGAAGATCTGATTTTGAATGGGGGAGGGGAGGTCGTTGGAGTGAAGCAGCGGACCGGTGTGGATGGCGGCCATCTGCTGAATCATGTTTTCGAGTTCGCGCACGTTGCCGGGCCACTCGTAGGAGAGCATGGAGTCCATGGCTTCCTGCGTGAAGGTGTGGCCGCTGCCGTACTTGCCGAGGAAGTGCTGCATGAGGAGCGGTATGTCTTCCTTACGCTCGCGAAGAGGCGCGAGGCGAACGGTGACGACGTTGAGACGATAGTAGAGGTCGCGGCGGAAGGTGCCCTTTTCGACTTCCTTGGCGAGGTCGCGATTGGTGGCGGCGATGATGCGGAAGTCGGACTTGCGTGTTTGCAGCGCGCCGACGGGACGGAACTCTTTCTCCTGCAGCACGCGGAGAAGTTTGGCTTGGAGGTCGAGCGGGAGTTCGCCGATTTCGTCGAAGAAGGCCGTGCCTCCGTTGGCGGCTTCGAGGAGACCGATCTTGGCGGCGACGGCGCCGGTAAACGAACCCTTGGCGTGGCCGAAGAGTTCGCTTTACATGAGCGGTCCGACGAAGGAAGAGCAGTCGATGGTGACGAAGGGGCTGACGGGATTGGCCGCGTGGATCGCGCGCGCAACCACTTCTTTACCGGTGCCGGTTTCGCCGAGGATCAGCGCGGGCCAGCGGCCGTGCGAGAGTTTGTCAACCATTCGTTGTACATGGCGGAGGCGCGGCGAGTTGCCGACTAGGATGGGTTCGGAAGGTTGCGGGTTGTGGGAGAAGAAGGCCATTTATTCGGTCCGATTTGGGGCGCCCGCCCAGGTGCTCGACGAACGTCCTTATGTATGTAGTGTGTTGACGCTCCAATAAATCTACAGCGAATCGAAAATTTTCTATAGACCGCTGAAGGGGTAAGACGGCGTAAAACGATGCGGAGGGGGTTACCCGCATGTGGGGGTAGCGGAGCGAATACGAGGGTGTATGCCGGCGTAAGGTTCTTCAGGTTATTCGGCGTCGAACGGAACGATGAAGGCGTTGGGAAATTTTTCGAGGACTCTTGTGAGCAGCTTGCGTGCATCGTCGATCGAAGACTCGCGGCCGACGAGGACGCGCCACGATTCGGCATGACCACCGGCGGGGTTCGGCTTGCGATAACGCACTTCGGTTTTTGCGTATTGCGCGCGAAGAGATTTTTCGAGTTGCTCGGCACGCGGCTTGTCGCGGAGCGAAGAAACTTGAATCGTGAAGCGGCGGTTGCGTGTGTAGGAGCGCGGAGGATCGATGACGGTGACGCGAACTTTTGTGACGCCATCGCGAACAAGATCGATGTCGCGCGCGGCGGCGCGCGAGAGATCGATGATGCGTCCCTTCACGAAGGGACCGCGATCGGTGATGCGCACTTCAGTTTCCTTCTTCGTGTCGTTGCGTTTGACTCGCACCCACGTCTCGAAGGGAAGCGATGGATGCGCGGCGGTGTGCTTGTCCATGTCGAAGATCTCACCGTTGGCCGCGCGGCGTCCGTGGTATGGATCGCCGTACCAACTCGCGATTCCTTCTTCGATGGAACCGGTGCGCGCGACGGGAACACGCGTTGTCATTTTGCGCGATGAGCACGACGCGAGCGAGAGCGCGATGAGAGCGAGAGAGGCGCTCGACGCGAAAAATTTTCGTCCGCGAGAAAAATTTTTTTCGAGGCTCGAAAGAGGCCTTCGCGACGGTGCGCGCGGGAGGCGCGTTTTTGCGCCGTGCGTTGGAAGGCCCGTCGTTATTGGCGCAAAACGCTCTCGCTTCATAAAAACATTTTCGCTCATCTACGTTTTTTTGCAAAGAGGCCCTTGCACGTCGAGTTCCAACACGCGAGCGCGATGCATTTTTCTCTTGACGCGAGCGCGAAAACATCTTATATGTGGGACACGATGTGATCTCACAGAGATCGCTCAATTTTGATGTTAGGGAGAATCAATCGATGAAATACGCTACCGCAAAGAAAGCAGCAAAGAAGGCTCCGGCTAAGAAGGCTCCGGCTAAGAAAGCCGCCGCCAAGAAAGCCCCGGCCAAGAAGGCTGCCGCCAAGAAGAAGTAACCTCGCCTCTCCGATAGGAGAAAGCGAATAGCCAGTAGTAGAGAACAGCCCCGGGCAACCGGGGCTGAATCTTTTTTGGAGACCGATGTGTTGCGTTCGCGTTTGGGCGTCGCGATGCGCCAACGATTCGGCGGCGAGCGCTGGCCGTATGCTCCCTTATGAAGAGGGGTGGATGTGCGAAGCACCAGAACACGATATACTGCGATGCCATGCTTCCTGCCTACATCGAAAAGACGGCGCCGAATCCCTCGTCGAATCGCGCGCCCTGGTACGTGAACACCGCACCGAGCTACGCCGGTGTGTTTCTGTGGATCGTGTTTTATCAGACGCTCGCCGTCGGAACGATTGACCGCGCGAGTCTTGGCGTCTGCATCGCGGCGCTGGCTGTCGCGGCCGCATTGAGCTACGCGCTCTTCTACTACGTCCCCGGCATGTTAGGCATGAAGACGGGATTGCCGCTCTACGTCGTCGGCAGTTCGACGTTCGGAACAGCTGGCGGATATTTGATGCCCGGTTTGTTGATGGGCTTGTTGCAGTTGGGCTGGTTCGCGGTGGGCACGTCGGCGGCGACGGGGTTCATCTTGAAAGCGGTGGGATCGACGGCAACATCGGGTTCGGGACCGTTCATCGCGGTTGCGGTGGCGTGGGGCTTGGTGATGGCCTACATCGGCGTGAAGGGCATTCAGTATGTCGCGCGGGCGTCGCTGTTTTTGAATGCCATTCCGCTGGTGATGATTTTGATCGTGTTCTTCAACACGTCGGGCGGCATCGGCCAACACAAGCCCGCGGGCGACGATTCGCTTGGCGCATTCCTCACGATCGTGCAAACGGTGATTGGGTTCTTCGCGACAGCGGGTGCGGCGGGCGTGGACTTCGGCATGAACTCGCGTAATGAAAACGATGTGAAGATGGGCGGGTTGACGGGCATTGGGCTTGCGATTCTTGTCGCGGGTGGATTGCCGTTGTTGTCTGTCGCCGGCGCGCGCGCGTTGAATCCTTCGCTCTCCGGCTCCACGTACGTCGATGTGTTGAACGCACAAGGCGGCACGTTGGCCGCGGCGATGTTCGGGTTGTTCGCGGTGGCGTCGATCACGCCGGCGTGTTTCTGCGCGTTCATCGCGGGCAACAGTTTCTCGACGATGATTCCGGGCGTGCCGCGTGCGTCATCGACGATGCTTGGCGCAGCAGTGGCGGTGGTGCTTGCGGTGACGGGCGCGGCGGACAATCTAGTTTCCGTGTTCGGACTTGTCGGCGCGTCGTTCGGACCGATTGTGGGCGCGATGGTTGCCGACTACTTCCTCTCGGGACGCGAGTGGGCCGGGCCGCGCGAGGGCATCAACTGGGCGGGTTATGGCGCGTGGGCGGTTGGCTTCGCAGTTGGCATTCAGTCGACGTATCAACCGGCGGCAGTGTTGAGTTTTGTCGCGGGGCTGGTTGTCTACACGGTGCTGGCGAAGGCTGGGTTGCAGCCGAAGCCGGTGGGGAAGGCGAAGGCGAACGGCGCGGCGGCGTGAAGCCGAGTCCGCACTGATCGGGAGTAGAATTAGGTTATGAGGGAATCGATAATCGTGAGGGATCCAGAAATCCTTGGCGGTACGCCGTGCTTTAGAGGTACGCGTGTGCCTTTCAAGAACCTGATCGACTTCATCAAGCATGGCCGCCCACTCGACGAGTTTCTTGAAAACTTCGAGACGGTGTCTCGGGAAATGGCGATTCAAGCGCTTCAAGAAGCGGAAGACTCATTGCTCGATCACGTTGCATGAGAATTCTGCTCGACGAGTGCCTTCCCAATCAACTTCGCCATCAGTTTCCCGGACACGACGTTCATAGTTCTCAGTGGGCCGGCTTGGCCGGCCTCAAGAACGGTGCGCTGCTGCGCGCCGCCGAACTGGCGGGCTACGAAGTATTCTTGACGGTGGACAAGGGCATCCCGCATCAGAATCGAATGGAAGGGCGCACGATCGCGCTAATCTGCGTACGGGCGATGTCCAACGATCTTGATGACTTAATACCGAAGGTCGGGGAGATATTGAGTATACTGCCCGAGATAAAAGCCGGCGACGTGCGATTCGTTTCCTAACGCCGCTCCTTCGCCTTCGGGCGTTTGCCTTCGAACGGGTTTTTCGAGAACTTCGACTTAACGACGATCGGCGTGCCTTGAAAGCCGAAGGCTTTGCGCAGGCGATTGACGAGCTGTCGTTCGGCGGAGAAGTGGAGATCGGAGCGGCGATCGGGGAAGACGATGAACGTCGGCGGGCGGATGGACGCCTGCGTAATGTACTTGATCTTCGTGTCGGGTTCGAGGATGAGACCGGTCGAGAAGCGATTCAACTCGCCGGTGCCGACGCGGTGCGAAGACCACTTGTGCGCTTCGCGAATCATGTCGAAGAGTTTGCCCACGCCCTGGCCGGTCTTGGCCGAGACGAACGCCACCTGCGCGTACTCGAGAAACTTCAGTTCGTAGCGCAAGTTCTCTTCGAACTCTTTCTTGTCGGGGTTTTTGACGGCGTCCCACTTGTTGACGACGACGATGAGCGCGCGTCCGCCTTCGTGCGCGTAGCCGGCGATGGTGGCGTCCTGGCTGAGCGGGCCTTCGGTTGCGTCGACGATGAGCAGCACGACGTGGGCCATGCGGATGTGACGCCGCGCCATGACGACGCTGAGTTTTTCGGCCATCTCATGCGTTTTGCCTTTGCGGCGAATGCCGGCGGTGTCCATGAAGACGAAGTCGACGCCGTCACGGGTGAGGGTTTCATCGACCGTATCGCGCGTGGTGCCGGCGATAGGCGATACGATGGCGCGCTCTTCGCCGACGAGTGCGTTGATGAGCGTCGATTTGCCGACGTTGGGGCGGCCGATGATCGAGACCTTGATCGATGGGCGCTTCTCTTCGGGCTCCGCCTCTTCGTCCTTGTGGCGCGGGAAGTCGCGCGTGACGTGGTTGAGCAGATCGAAGATGCCGAGCTTATGCTCGGCGGAGACGGGCATGACGGTGTCGATGCCGAGCTCGTGAAATTCGTGGACGAGGTTGTCACTCTTGGCCGTGTCGATTTTGTTGACGGCGAGGGTGACCGGTTTGTTCAAGCGTCGCAGGAGTTGTGCGAGTTCGCGATCGGCGGAGGTGATCTCTGTGCGGCCGTCGATCAAGAAGATGATCTGCGCGGCGGAGTCGAGGGCGACGCGGGCCTGCTTGAGGATCTGCGACGGGATGAGGGCTTTGTCGTCGGGGATGATGCCACCGGTGTCGATGATTTCAAAGCGGCGTCCGAAGTGGACGGCGATGCCACTGATGCGGTCGCGAGTGATGCCGGGTTCGTCGCCGACGATGGAGCGGCGGGAGCCGGTGATTGCGTTGAAGAGCGTGGACTTGCCCACGTTGGGTCTGCCGACAATAACGACGACCGGCAGAGTTTGGGATACAGCCATGTACTTTCAGGGTATCAGGGGGCGACGGGGATGAGGGCCGATGCGCCCATGCAAACCAACCGGGCGGTACGCGCGGAGGCGATGCGTGGAAGACGGACATCGACTTGATAGAGCCCAGAATTGAACGGCGCCAAGTACGCGGAGGCGTCCACCGGAATACCGTCGACTGAACAATTGAGGGGCGTTGTGACTCGGGCGGGCGGCTGGACAGCGTTGTGTGTTCCATCTGGAACTTCCCGATCAACCGGGCCGAGGCCCTCGGCATAAAGGTGTACGACCTCGTCGGAAACAGCGGGCGACGACATCGTTACTCGGCCGCCAAAATTCTGATGCGCGATGGAGTATTCGTCGCTCTCGGGCAAGCGGGGATAACCGGTGCGTAGGAACACAGGGGCCGTCGCAACTACACGGGTGGTTGCAACTACACCCGATGGTGCGGCCGGCGAGGTAACCAGGACGGGAACCGCTTCCAGGGCGGTTCTCCGTGGGACTTGCACGATAAGCCAATTGGTTCCAATCGCAACGATTGGGGCTGGAATCATGCCGATGCTGACACGAATTCCCTCGACCTCCGTGGGTGCGATGGACAAACCGGGAGTCGTTGACGTTCCGAGTGGTATGTATTCGAATCTCGAGAACGGCCCGCCGCGGATCACGGTCCAAGACCCGGGCGATACCATTGGGGACACTTCAAGCGCCAGTGCGGAATAGATTTCGGAAGCGCTCGCGGACTCGATTTCGATGCGAAATAGCTTTCCGCTTGATGTGGCGGCGGCAACAACATTTCCGTAGCCCGCGATTACAGCGCTGGAGACATCAGTCCGAGAGAGCAACGGAGTTTTTTGCCCGGAGATATGGTTGTAGAGGTAGGGAGTGCCCGCGACGACGTACACGACGCGATTGCCATCGTTTGAAATCGAGGCGCTGCTCGCTCGCGCGTCAATCTGAGTTCTCGTGCCAGAGGCGATATCGTAGAGCCACGCGCCCGCCGGCGCGGATGTATAGGCAATGCGCGTGCCGATACTGTTGACGGCCGCGTCGGTCACGACCTCTTCGACGTTTAGGTTTTGGGTGTCGCGATTCGGCGCCCACAGCGCAAGACCGGCATTCGAAAACGGAAAGCGTCCAACAACGGCGCCATCGTTCGTCACCGAGTTGCGAAAGCCGCGCAGCGCTGTTGGAATTTGGATTTGCGCGCCGGTCGCGCGATCATCTAACCGCGAGGCGAAGCTACTGTTCGGTGGGCCGCCGGTCGCGCTGAAAACGTACCGGCCGTTCCGGCTCAACGAAGCCGAACCGTCGGCGGTAAACTCATTCGGATTTCCCCATTGATGGAAGTAGGCCCGGTTGCCCGACTGAAGCGGACCACAAAACGAAAGATTCGAACAGAGCCACGACGAGTTCACGAGCACGGTCTGGCCATCGCCGCTTACGGATGGTCCGAGAATCGTGTCTCGCTGGAATCGGATCAATGCGTCAAGGCGATAGGGCGAAAGGCGGCGTGCGTCCGGTACATAGCCGTTCAGTTGATAAACGCCGCTAACGCCGAAGGTTCCGTTGAGGCGAAAGTAGACTTGGTAGCCGTCGTCGGTGGTGGCGAGATCGCTGATGACAGGCGTCTGCGCGAGCGCAGTGAAGAGGCTGGCGGCCAAGATGTGGGAAAATGGTTTTAGTTTGCAGTCCAACAATCCCTCCTCCTTCATCCGCAACATAGCCATTATTGCCCACGTTGATCACGGAAAGACAACCCTAGTCGACTCGATGTTTCGCCAGAGCGGTATCTATCGCGACAACGAAGCGCAGGCCGAACGCGCCATGGATTCGAACGATCTCGAACGCGAGCGCGGCATTACGATTCTCGCCAAGACGACGGGCGTCCAGTACAAAGACTACAAGATCAACATCGTCGACACACCGGGTCACAGCGACTTTGGCGGCGAAGTCGAACGCGCGTTGAAGATTATCGACGGCGTGATTCTGCTCGTCGACGCCAGCGAAGGGCCGTTGCCGCAGACGCGCTACGTGCTGATGAAATCACTGGAAGCAAAGCTGACGCCGGTGGTGGTGATCAACAAAATCGACCGGCCCGACGCGCGCGTGCAGGAGGTTCTGAACGAAGTCTATGACTTGTTCATCGATCTCGACGCAACCGAAGACCAGCTCGATTTTCCGGTGATCTACACCAATGGCAAGTTGGGCATCGCCAAGATGTCGCTCGACGATCCGTCGGAGAATTTGCAGCCGCTGTTTGAGACGATCATCAACACCGTGCCCGCGCCGAAGGGCAATCCGGACGCGATTTTGCAGTTGCTCGTCGCGAACCTCGACTACTCCGATTACCTCGGGCGGTTGGCGATTGGCCGCGTGTTCAATGGCACGTTGAAGCTGGGCGACGATGTTTCGATTTGCAAGCTGGATGGATCGATTCAGAAGACGCGCATCACGAAGATGTATTCGTTCCAGGGCTTGAAGCGCGTGGAAGAGACGCTGGCGGTGCCAGGCTCGGTGCTGGCGATCGCGGGCGTGGAAGGTATCACGATCGGCGAGACGGTGTCGGCGGCGGAAGAGCCGAAGCCGCTGCCGAAAATCAAGATCGACGAACCGACAATTGCGATGACGTTTACGATCAATACGTCGCCGTTTGTGGGGCGCGAGGGGCAGTTTGTGACGTCGCGGAATCTGCGCGACCGGCTGGACAAAGAGCTGCTGACGAATGTGTCGATCAAGGTTGAGGAAGCGGGCGGGCCGGATTCGTTTAAGGTCATGGGCCGCGGGGAACTGCAGCTTGCGATTTTGATCGAAATGATGCGGCGCGAGGGTTTCGAACTGGCCGTGGGCCGGCCGGAGATCATCACCAAGAAAGTCGACGGCGTGGTGATGGAGCCGCAGGAGTTGATGACGATCGACTGCCCCGAGGCGTTTGTCGGCGTGGTGATGGAGCGGCTGGGCGCACGCAAGGGCAAGATGGCGAAGATGATCAATCACGGCTCCGGCCGCGTGCGGTTGGAGTTTTTGATTCCGTCGCGCGGGTTGATTGGCATTCGCGGAGAGTTGCTGACCGAGACGCGCGGCACGGCGATTTTGCACTCGCTGTTTGATAGCTACATTGAGTGGCAGGGTGATATTGAAAGCCGGCCGACGGGATCGTTGATTGCGGACCGCGCGGGCAAGACGACGCCGTACGCGATTCAGAACTTGCAGGAGCGCGGCATTATTTTCATTCAGCCGGCGACGGATGTTTACGAGGGGCAGCTTGTTGGAGAACATGCGCGCGGCAACGATCTGGATGTCAACATCGTGAAGGAAAAGAAGCTGACGAATATGCGGTCGTCGACGGCGGATGAAGCGGTGCGGATTGTGCCGCCGAAGGTGATGAATTTGGAAGCGGCGATTGAGTTCATCAAGGACGATGAGCTGGTGGAAGTGACGCCGGCGTCGATTCGGCTGCGGAAGAAGATTCTCAAGGCGAATATGCGGTAGCTGAGACTTTTCGGCTGGCGCGGCCACTCTATTGATGTGGGCGCGTTATTCGATATCGATGCGGCGTTGAAGCACCTGTTTTCGCTGGGGCCGTCTTCCGTAATGGATCGGGCCGCGAACGGCGTGGCTGTCCGCGAGTTGCTGAACGTTGAGCTGGCCGCCGTGCTGAAGCGGCGCGTCGACCTGTTGGCGCGGTTGTACGAAGAATCCGTGCTCCATGTGGAGTTCCAGTGCCGGAACGATGCGCGCATGGGGAAGCGGATGGGCGTTTATCACGCCGTGCTCGCCGAGCGGTACGGCGAGGTGAGAAGCGTGGTGCTGTATTTCGGCCGCGGGCCGATGCGGATGCCGCGCGGAATGGCGACGCGTCAGATGACGTTTGACTATGAGTTGATCGACATTCGCGAGTTCGATTCGGAGGAGCTGCTCAAAACAGGCAGGGATACCGACTGCGTACTTGCATTTCTAGCCGCGCGGAGTGATGCGGAGTTCAAAAAGGTTCTGTCGCACGCGGCGAAACTTCCGGCGGATCTTCGCTGGCGAGCTTGGGCGCTTCTGGTGGTCTTGTCGGAACTGCGGCCGTTGCCTCGATATGTGAAACTGGAGTTGAATCGTATGGATACTCGGATCCGATTACGGGACGATGGCTTGCTGATGCAATTCCGCCGGGAGTGGATGGCGGAAGGCAAGCGAGAAGGCGTGCTCGAAGGCCTCAGGAGCGGCCTGCTCGGCACCTTGAAAGGTAAGTTTGGCCGCGTTCCTGGTTGGGCGTCAGAGCGGGTTACGGCGGGTACCCGTGTGCAGCTGAACCGATGGATCCGGAAGGCCGCGACGGCTGAGTCGATCGAACGGGTGCTCGGGCCGCGCGGGTAGGCGGGGGCGGGATGACCGAACCGCGCGCTTACGATTTCGATGAGCTACATTCGGCCACTACGGGGCGCGGCTTCGCGATTGCGAAAGAGATCGATCCAGCCGCAGTGTTTATGCTTCGTTCGACAGGGGGGAGCCGGTTTACACAATTAATCGTCCACGGTCAACAACGTGTAACCTTCCATGCGTTTCCGTCAAGGCCCGAAGCGACATGGACTGTCGAAGGCTACGGCGAGTTCGTCTTCCGGTTCGATGAAGATCAGCCCGCGATGCTCGCGCGGTTCGAGAAGTGGTTCCGGGAAGCGCTGCGCGCGGTCTGTTAAAGTAACCCTGATGCTCTCCCGCCGCCAGTTATTCCCCGTTCTCGCCGCTGCTGCGTTGAAGGCGCAGCCGAAGCGGCCCAACATCATCTTCATCATGTCGGACGATCATGCGTCGCATGCCATTTCGGCTTACGGCAGCAAGATCAACAAGACGCCATACATCGATCGCATTGCCAACGAGGGCATGCGGTTCGCTAATTGCTTTGTCACCAATTCGATCTGCACGCCGTCGCGCGGAGTGATCATGACGGGCCTCTATTCGCATCTGTCGGGCATCAAGACGCTGAACGACAAGATCGATCCCGACAAGCCGAATGTCGCGAAGTATCTGAAGGCCGCGGGGTATCAGACCGCGATGATCGGCAAGTGGCATTTGGTTACGAATCCCGCGGGCTTTGACTACTGGCGAATCCTTCCGGGCCAAGGCTTGTACAACGATCCCGTCTTCATCGAGATGAACGGCGAGCGCAAGAAGTACACGGGCTATTGCACCGATCTGATCGGCGACTTCACGCTCGATTGGCTGCAGAGGCGCGACCGCTCGAAGCCGTTCTTTGTCATGTGTCACCACAAGGCGCCGCATCGCGAATGGACGCCATCGGCGAAGTACAAAGACCTGTTCAATGATGTCACAATCCCCGAACCGGACAATCTCTACGACGAACACAAGGGGCGCGCGGGCGCGGCGGAGCGTTCACGCATGCGTGTTGGGCAAGACAACACGAAGACCGATCTGAAGATGGATCCGCCGCCGGGGCTGGAAGGCAACGCGCTACGAAAGTGGGCGTATCAGGTCTACATCAAAGACTATTTGCGCTGTGTGCAATCGGTGGACGACAACGTCGGGCGCGTGCTTGACTATCTCGACAAAGACGGCATCGCCAACGACACGATCATCATCTACAACTCCGACCAGGGCTTCTTCCTCGGCGATCATGGCTGGTTCGACAAACGCTTCATGTACGAAGAGTGTCTGCGCACTCCGCTGCTAATTCGCTGGCCGGGGCACACCAAGCCGGGTTCGGTGAATCGCGATATGGCGTTGAATCTCGACTTCGCGCCGACGTTTCTCGATTGCGCCGGCGCTCCGCGCGCCACGGAAATGCAGGGCGAGAGTTTGAAGCCGGTGCTCGAAGACAAGACGCCGAAATCATGGCGGCAGGAGATGTACTACCGGTACTGGATGCACCTGGGCGGTGGCCACAGCGTGACCGCGAACTACGGCATCCGCACGCACCGGTACAAACTGATCTATTACTACGGCAAGGCGCTTGGTTCGGCCGGAGCGGTCGACCAGGACACACCGCCCGAGTGGGAGTTCTACGACTTGCAGAAAGATCCGCGCGAGATGCGGAACGCGTATTCGGATAAGGCGTATCAGAAGGTGATCGCGAATCTGAAGGTGCGTCTGGCGAAACTGCAGGAGAAGTACAAAGACACGCCGGCGTGACCTGAGTCACGGAAATTCAGGCGCCGCGGCCTCATGATGAGGGCATGAGCAAGAACGGCTGGACGCGGCGTCTCCTTCCTGACTCCTCACAACGCGTCCGGCGGCTGGTGCAGTTTGCGTTCTTGCTCTTAAATATTTGGATCGGCGCGCAGTTTTACCTGTTCGTCCGGTATATCGAACGCGGCGGTTGGCGCGTTGATCGCCCGCCCGGCGCGGAAGGCTGGCTGCCGATCGCCGGAATGATGAATACGAGCCTGTGGTTGCAGACGGGCAACGTACCGGTGATTCATCCAGCGGCGATGGTGCTGTTTCTCGCGTTCCTGACGATCTCGATCCTCTTTCGAAAAGCGTTCTGCGGGTGGCTGTGCCCTATCGGCACGATCTCCGAACAGCTGTGGAAGCTGGGGCGAGATACGTTCCGGCGGGTCTTTTTTCCGCCGAAGTGGCTCGACATTCCGCTGCGCGGCTTGAAGTACATTTTGCTCGGACTTTTCGTCTGGTTCGCGGGTGCGATGACGGCGGAATCGATCGAGGGCTTCCTGACGAGCCCTTACGGGTTGGTCGCCGATGTGAAGATGCTCGATTTCTTCCGACACATGTCGCAAACGGCGGCGATCGTGATCGGCGTCTTGGTGGTTGGGTCGATGCTTGTGCCGAACATGTGGTGCCGGTATCTGTGTCCGTATGGCGCGCTGATGGGGATCGCAGCGCTGGCGAGTCCGCTGCGGATCCGGCGCGTGCCGTCGGCATGTATCGACTGCGCGAAGTGCGCGAAGTCATGTCCGTCGAACTTGCCCGTCGACCGCCTGGTGCAAATTCGCTCGGCCGAATGCCTGGGCTGCATGGAGTGCGTGGCGGTGTGTCCCGCCGAGGGTGCGCTCTATCTCGGCACGAAGAAGCGGGCCGTTTCTCCGGCGTTTGTCGCGGCCGCGGTGGCCGCCGTTTTTCTGTGCGCCGTTGGCTTGGCGCGTGTGACGGGCCACTGGCATAGTCCGATTCCAGAGCACGTGTATAAAGTGCTCATTCCCGAGGTAGCGAGCCTCGGCCATCCATAAACCGCAAAGGAGCTTCCCATGCCAAACCGGAGAGACTTGCTGAAGACTGTAGCGCTCGGTTTCTGGGCCGATGAAACGCTGGAGGCCTATCAGGCGAATGTGAACACGCGCTCGGCGCCGTCACAGTTGAAGATCACCGATATGCGCGTGGCCGTCGTTGCGGGCGCGCCGATGACCTGTCCGATCATCCGCATCGATACGAACCAGGGCATCTACGGGCTTGGCGAGGTGCGCGATGGCGCAAGCAAGAACTACGCGCTGATGCTGAAGAGCCGGCTGCTTGGCGAGAATCCGTGCAACGTCGATAAGGTCTTTCGGAAGATCAAGCAGTTCGGCGGGCATGCGCGGCAGGGCGGCGGCGTTTGCGGCGTGGAGATGGCGCTGTGGGACATCGCGGGGAAGGCGTACAACTTGCCGGCGTATCAGATGCTCGGCGGAAAGTTTCGCGATAAGGTCCGGTGTCATGCCGATACGACGCAGACGCGGGATGCGCGCGAATTCGCCCGGCGACTGAAAGAACGCGTCGATGGCAATGGGTTTACGTTTCTAAAGATGGATCTGGGAGTTGGTTTGGTCGAGCAGCAGCCCGGCGTGGTCAGCCGTCCGCTGGGTACGTCGTCGCGCGATTTCGGCAACGTGCAGCACATGTTTACGGGAATGGAGTTGACCGATAAGGGTGTCGCGGCGATGGTTGATTATGTGGCGCAGGTGCGCGATGTGATCGGTCTGGAAGTACCGCTGGCGGCCGATCACTTCGGGCATATTGGCGTGAACTCGTGCATCCGGCTGGGGCGCGCGCTGCAGAAGTACAACATGGCGTGGCTTGAGGACATGATCCCGTGGCAGTACGGCGATCTGATGAAGAAGATCAGCGACGCGGTCGATATTCCTATCCTGACGGGCGAGGATATCTACTTGAAAGAGGACTTCATCCGCCTGGCGCGGATGGGGGCGGTCGATATGGTGCACCCAGATCTGGCGACATCGGGCGGACTGCTGGAGACGAAGAAGATCGGCGATGCGTGCATGGAGTTGGGTGTGCCGATGGCGATGCACTTCGCGGGCACGCCGGTGAGTTTCATGGCGAATGTGCATTGCGCGGCGGCGACGGAGAATTTTGTGGCGCTGGAGCATCACTCGGTGGATGTGCCGTGGTGGGAGGATTTGGTGCAGGGCGAGAAGCCGCTGTTTTCGAAGGGTTTTGCGAATGTGCCGACCGCGCCGGGCCTGGGCGTGACGCTGAACGATGAGGTGGTGAAGCGGCATTTGCACAAGGATCACCCGGGCTACTTTGCGCCGACGACGGAGTGGGATGCGTATCAGGGGAATGACCGGTTGTGGAGTTAGCGGGGCGCGATTAGGTACTCTGAATACTGATCATGGCGATTACGCTTCGTGTCAATGGTATTCGGTGTTTCTCGACGCCGCAGGAGGCTGTTGTTCGGCCGTTGACCCTGCTCGTCGGCGAGAACAGTTCTGGTAAGACAACATTTCTCGCGCTTTGTAGGATTGCCGGACATATACTAAGCGGGCGCCCCGGGTCCATAGACTTCAACGAAGCGCCATTCCTGCTTGGTTCCTTCGATCAAATCGTCTCTCAATCTGGCCGAAGAAGATTTAGTCTAGAGGCGATCGCAAATGCCGGATCCAAGGATCAGATTTCAGTGCGTACCGTCTTTGTGCGTACGTCCGCACAGCCGAGCGTAGAGTCATGGACTCTGACTGCTCCGAGTGTCAAGGCGTCGATTACGCGGAAGGCCGCCGGAAGCCGCGTAACAGTTGACGTCGCGGGTAGCGCAAAGATAGTCTCCGACGTCAACGCTTCTGCATTTGGGGGTACATTCAGCCCGCCGCTAGATTCTTGAATCAAAGATTCTAAATCAGAGTACTTCAACATTTTGAGGTTAGGCTGCGAGTAATTTGACGATCTCCTCGATGGCGCGATCGGCCTTGTAGTAGGCGTTTTCGA
>VFZQ01000024.1 GCA_016871135.1 Acidobacteriota bacterium
GCGAGCGATTCGGGATCTGTTCGACCGCGACGGGCGCGATCGCGGCCTCGACGCGGAGTTGCAGTTCCACGTCGACAACGCCGCGGAACAGTTGCGCGCCGAGGGGCATTCCCGCGAAGACGCCGAACGGCGAGCTCGCATGAACACGGGGAATCTGGACGCGGTGAAGGACGAATGTCGCGAGACCCGGTTGAGCCACACGATCGAAACATCTTGGCTCGATATGCGGCAGGGCGTACGGATGCTGACGCAAAACCCCGGCTTCACGCTGGCCGCATTGGGAACATTGGCGGTGGGGATCGGCGCGACGACGGCAATTTTCAGCCTCGTGTACGGTGTGTTGTTGCGGCCGCTACCGTACGGGCGCGGCGACGATTTGATCGTTCTGCACCAGCAGGCGCAGGCGCGCAACCAGCGCGATTTGCGATTTTCGGTGAAAGAGATCGAGGACTATCGCGGAGCGAAAAACACGCTCGACGCGGTGGTGGAGCATCACTCGATGGTGTTCCTGCTGCTGGGCGACAACTTCGCCGAGCGCGTACAGACGGCCGTGGTGTCAGCGAATTTCTTCGACTCGCTGGGCGTGAAGCCGGCGCTCGGACGCACGTTCGTCGAGTCCGACGACACGGCCGAATCCGATGGCGTGTTGGTGCTGAGTCACAAGTATTGGGCGTCGCGGCACGGCGCGGATCCGGCGATCGTGGGCCGTATGTTCGCGATGAACAATCGGCCGCATCGGGTGATCGGCGTGCTGCCTCCGATTCCGCAGTATCCGATCGAAAGCGATGTGTACATGCCGACATCGCATTGCCCGACGCGGTCGTCGCAGCGATTTCAAGCCAATCGCAACGCGCGAATGATGACGGTGTTCGCGCGAAAGAAACAGAGCGCCACGATCGAACAGGCTCGGGCCGAATTGTCGTCGATCGCGGGACAACTGAGCCAGGCGTATCCAGAGTCGTACCGGCCGGAGCTGGGTTACAAGATTGCCGCTGAGAGTTTGCACGAAGAGTTGACTTCGAGCGCGCGGCCGGCGCTGATGGTGTTGTTGGGGGCGGCTGGTTTTGTGCTGTTGATTGCCTGCGCGAACGTCGCCAACCTGTTGCTTGCACAATTGCTCCGGCGCGGACGGGAGTTAGCGTTGCGAGCGGCCTTGGGCGCGAGCCGAGGGAGGTTGATCCGGCAGCTGCTCGCGGAGGGTATCGTCCTTTCGCTGGCCGGCGGGTTGCTAGGCGTGGCGATGGCGCCCTTGTCGCTGCGGGTACTGCAACGTTTCGCCGAACGCTTCACACCGCGCGCCGCCGAGGTGGCGCTGGACTATCCGGTCCTGGCATTTGCCCTCACGGCGGCGTTGATCACGGGAATTGTATTTAGCCTCGCGCCGGCGCTGTGGTTTCACCGAGGTTTGAACGACGCGGTGCGGCAGGGGGCGGGCCAGTCCGCGTCAGTGGCAAGCAACCGGCTGCGCGCCGGCCTGGTCGTCGCGCAGGTGGCGGTGGCGTTCGTGCTGCTTGCGGGGGCCGGGTTAATGCTGCGGAGCGTATTGGCGATGCGCGAAGTGCCGGTTGGATTCGGCACGGAGAATGTGTTGTCGATGCGGCTGACGTTCAATAACCGGAGGTACCCGGGGATGGCGGACTATCGCAAGACCTGGGACCGGATTCTGTTGGAACTGCCACAAGTGAACGGCGCCACCTCGGTAGCGCTGAGTTCGAATGTGCCGTTCGATCCGGCGGGTGTCGCGATTGGACCTTCGAATACGGAGTTCGCAATCGAAGGGCGGCCGATTACGAAGGGAGAACTTGCGCCCGTCGTCAGCACGATGAACGTCAGCACGAAGTACTTCGCGACGCTTCGCCAACCGATCTTGCAGGGCCGCGGATTTAACGAGCGCGACGATGCCGAGCGGCCGCAAGTGGCGATGATCAACCAGACGATGTCGCGTCATCGATGGCCGGGCGAGAATCCGATTGGCAGGCGCGTAACCTTCAATGCGGGGCAGACTTGGATTGAGATCATCGGCGTCGTTGGCGATGTGCGAGAGCACGGGCTTGAGCGTCCAGTGGGCGATCAGCTGTATCTTCCGATTCGGCAAAACGGATTCGCGAGCCGGTTGATTGTCCGGACCGCGAGCGATCCGAGCCTGATGGCGAGCGCGGTGACACGCGCGTTGCGAGCCATAGACGGAGAGATCGCGATCGATCAGGTATCGACGATGGCGTTGCTGCGCGAGGAGTCGATGGCTTCGGCGCAGGCGACGGCGATGCTGCTGGCGGTGTTCGCGGGCATCGCGATTGTGATTAGCGCGTTTGGAATCGGCGCGGTCATCGCGCTTTCGGTAAGTCAGCGCCGGCGAGAGCTGGGAATCCGTCTTGCGTTGGGCGCACGGCATTCGTCGATCATCGGAATGGTGATGCAGCAGGGGCTGGCGATGACGGCGCTGGGCGCGGCAATCGGCATCGCGGCGGCGTTGGCGCTAACGACTTACCTGGAAAAATTGCTGTTCGCAACCAGGGCAAACGATCCCTGGACCTATGGCGCGGTGGCGTTGCTCTTTCTGATGATCGCCGCCCTGGCGTGCGTAGCGCCAGCGTGGCGGATTTCGACGATTGATCCGGTGAGTACGTTGCGGCAGGATTAATGCAAGCGCGACGGCTTGCCTGGTTTGCTTTCGGTGAGACGGCGCGGGTCAAACAGATGCATCGGCTTAAAGGAGCGCGAATTCCATTTCGTGCCCGGCTCGAACTCAACTCCGGCGAAATAGCCGAACTCGCGATAAACGCAGTAACGAACCACTCCTTTGAATTCATTCTTGCCGAATGCGATTCGGACCGGGACGCGGAGCGGGACTTCGTCCTCCAATTGCAGGCATGCACCCATTGCCGAGATGTCCTCAAGGTTCGCCACGGCCGTCTTGCGGCGGCCGCGTTCGTCGACCCATTCGATGTCGATAAGGTCGGCGCACATGAGCCTCGGTTCTAAACGTCGTTCTGCTGCCATATACCTGATCTATCGGCTTTCGCTGGAATTCGAGTATCCATCAGGGGGAGGGAAAATCACCCTACTCCATCTAGGAGGAATGCCTCTTGAATTCCGTTTACCCATGAACCTCCAAATTGTGATAGCCTCTCCCAGATTGTAACTGGGATGACAACCGCGCTTAAGAAGCAGGTCTCCACAAAATCCGCGATGTTGGGGTGGCTCGATGCGATCGAACCGTACGAGCGCGTTTTGCTCGCCTTCTTTTGCTACTCCGCAACGCTGGCGTTGATTCTAGATATCGCGGCGCCGCAGCGAGCGGCGTTGATTGCGCTGCCCTTCGCGCTGATGGCGGCATGGCGAATCGAAGCGATGACATCGCGTATCTGGACGCGGATACTGCGGCAGTGGCTGTCGCTCGGACTGATCCTTGTTGCCTATTGGTCGATGGGCTGTTTCGCGACAGCGAAGCTCGTCGATTCGCAGACGGTGTTGATCGGATGGGATCGCGCGGTGTTGGCGGTGATGCGGCCGGCGGTGGAGTCGTTGGGCGGCTTGTTCCCGTTCGTTCTTGAGTTTGTGTATCTGCTTCTTTACGCGATCCCGCCGATGTGCCTGGCCGCGCTCTATGTCTATCGCGCCTCTGCGCGCGCACCGCGCTTCCTGCAAATACTCTTTCTGGGCACGCTGACGACGTACGGGCTATTGCCCTACTTTCCCGTGTCGTCGCCGTATTTCGCATTTCCGTCGGTTGATCCACCCACCTACTCCAGCGCAGTACGCGAACTGAACACTTGGCTGCTGGCACGTCTCGATATCGATACGAGCGTCTTTCCGAGCGGCCACGTGGCGGTTGCGTTTTCGACGGCGTTCGGGATGCGCGCGGCGGCACCCGAGCTCCGGCGGATCTGGCTGGCAGCTTTTTGCGCGGCGGCGATTGTTTACGCGGCGACGATTTATGGACGCTACCACTACGCGGTCGACGGGCTGGCGAGTATTGGTATTGTGTGGGTGGCGTCGAAGGTGGCGGCGGAATGAGGACGCTGCTGGCATTCGCCCCGGTAGCGTTTGCCGCGGTGACGCAAGAGACGCAACTTCGACTGTTGACGCCGCTGGCAAGCTACTCAAAGCCGGGCACACCGTTCGAAGCGGTCGTGACGGGGCCGGCGGCGGATACCGAGCACGGCATCGTACCGCGCGGAACTCTGATTCGGGGCGTAGTGCAGCGCGCGCATACCGTAAAGTTTGGCGTGAGGCGCGAGCGGGCGTCGTTGGAATTATCGTTCGACGCATGCCAGACGCCGAGCGGCGAACCGCTCGCGTGCGAGTTGAAACTAATCGCGGTCGATAACGCGCGCGAAACGGTTCGCGAAGGCAATCGGATCCGAGGCATCCTGGCGGCGAATCACGCGCAGAGTTTGTTGAATGGTGTGTGGCTGCGGCCCGTTCCACGCTTGATCTGGCGGCCTTTGTCGGGGCTATACGGCGCAGCGGGAATGGTGTACCGGCTGGCGCCGAATCCGATCGGCATGGGGAGCGTGATTACGGCGCGGCTGTTGTTGCTGCGGCTGCCCGATTCGGAGATAGAACTGCCAACGGGCGCGGGGCTGATTGCAAGGATGTCGGTGGAGTCGCCAGCAGCGATCGACACGCATTCGGCGCCGTCGTCCGAACCGTTTGACATCGACCTTGCCGACTGGCTTCGTACCGCGCCGGTCGACATCACGCGCCCTGATGGCGTGCGCGAAGCCGACGTCATTAACTTCGCGTTTTTGGCCACTCGGGAGCAGCTGGAAAGGGCGTTCGCGGCGGCGGGTTGGGTGACCGCAGACGAGATGAGCCCGAAGACGCGCGCCCGGTCCTATCGATCGGTGACGAAGATGACCGCGTATGCGCGCGCGCCTGTTTCGACGCTGCTCTATCAAAAGCGCCCGCCGGATTTGGTGTTTCAGAAATCGCTGAACACGATCGCAAAGCGGCACCACATTCGCGTCTGGCGCGCCGAGGAATCGGGTCTCGATCTTTGGCTGGCCGCGGCGACACATGACACATCGATCACCTTCGACTGGTCGCGCATGTCGATTACGCACCGTATCGATCCGTTCCTCGATAAAGAGCGCTCGACGGTGGTCAACGATCTTGTTTTCAGCGGCTGTACGGCGCGCGCGACACACATCGACCGGCCGCACCGCGCCCAAGCCAAGTCGACCGACGGGGCACTGGTTGCGATTGAGATGACCGAGTGCAATGCGCCAGCGCCGGACGTCCGCTACGTGGAGCGGTCAAAGAGGAGTATCGTCACAGCGGGCGTTCGTCGGGTAGTCCTGGAGACGCGGCACTACTTCTGGCGCGCGAACGTTTATCACTGGGGCTTTCGAGGCGCGGCATCAATGCGAGCTACCTTTCGTAAGTAGCGCTGGTCGTGTAGCATGGCTGCATGATGAAGCTACTTCTTGTTTCGGCGCTCGCGGTTGCGGCGCAGACGCCTGACACAGTGCACCTGGAAGAGATGACGTGGACCGAGGTCCGCGACGCCGTGAAGGCGGGCAAGGCGACGATCATCATCCCGACCGGCGGTACCGAACAGAACGGGCCGCACATGGTGCTCGGCAAACACAACTTTCGGATTCGGTATACCGCCGGCTTGATTGCGCGGAAGCTCGGCAATACCCTGGTCGCGCCGGTAATGGCCTACGTGCCCGAGGGCGCACTGGAGCCGCCCGAGGGCCATATGCGATTCGCTGGTACGATCACGCTGCCCGATGAATACTTCCGCAAGATATTGGAATACGCGGCACGCAGTCTGAAGCTGCACGGGTTTCGCGACATCGTCTTTATCGGCGACAGCGGGCCGAATCAACCGGGCATGAAAGCGGTGACCGAGATGCTGAATGCGGAGTGGAAGGGGTCGGCGGCGCGCGTGCATTTCATACCGGAGTATTACCGCGGCAATGGGTTCGACGAGTATTTGCTGAAACAGGGCCTTTCAAAGGAGGACATCGGCACGCATGCGGGCGTGCACGACACATCTCTGCTCATGGCCGTCGATATGAAGCTGGTGCGAAAGGACAAGATCGCGAACGGCGGCGGTTTCGCGGGCAGCGGTGTGACGGGCAATCCAACGAAAGCGACGGTGGCGCTCGGAAAGAAGGGCATTGAGATGATTGTCGAGTTGACGGCGAATCTGATCCGCAAGTCGATGGCGGCGCGGTGACATAAAATAGGGCGCATGAAGATCATCCTGCTGGCGATGGCGATTGGCGCGTTTGCCGCGGACTGGCCGCAGTGGCGCGGGCCAGGGCGTACGGGAGTCTCGACCGAAACGGGACTGCTGAAACAGTGGCCCGCGGGAGGTCCGAAACTGCTGTGGCAGGCGACGGATATGGGCGAGGGATATGCGACGCCGATTGTCGCTGGGCGTATGATTTACCTCGTCGCGAACCAGGGCATGGACAACGAGTTCGTACAGGCGCGTTCGACCGAGGACGGAAAAATCGTGTGGACGACGACGCTCGGCAAGGTCGGCAAACCCAATCAGCAGCCGCCGTATCCGATGGCGCGATCGACGCCGTCGCTCGACGGCGACCGTCTGTATGCGATGGGATCGGACGGCGATTTGGTGTGTTTGATCGCGGCCACGGGCAAAGAAGTATGGCGCAAGAATGTCATCAAGGAATTCGCGGGCGTGAGCGGCAAGTGGGCGTATGCCGAGTCGCCGCTGATTGATGGCGATGTGCTGGTTGTGACGCCGGGCGGAGCGGAATCGACGTTGGTGGCGCTGCAAAAGAGCACCGGCGCATTGGTTTGGAAATCGCAAGTGCCGGGAGGTGATCCGGCGGCGTATTCGTCGGCGATCGCGATCACCGCGGCGGGCCGTAAGCAGTATGTGCAGTTTCTCGACAAGGGTGTTGTCGGTGTGGATGCGAAGACGGGCGCTTTCTTGTGGCGGTATGAGAAGACGAGCACGGGACCGGCGAACATCGCGACTCCGGTGAGTGACGGGAACTACGTCTACAGCACGAACTCGCGGCGGTTCGGAGGCGCACTCGTGCAGTTGCACGCTTCGGGAAATGGCGTGAATGCCGAGGAGGTTTACTTCGAGCGCGACGCGCCGAACACGCTCGGCGGGCAGGTGCTGTCGTCGGGAGTTCTTTACGGGACGAACCCGAAGGGACTAGCGGCGGCGGATTTCTTGACGGGCAAGTTGAAGTGGCAATCGGAGGCGGACGGCCCGGGATCGGTGCTGTTGGCCGATGGGCATTTGTATGTGCATAGTGAATCGGGCGAGATGTCGCTGGTGGAGGCGACGCCTTCGGCATACAAAGAGAAGGGCCGCTTTACGCCGCCGAGTCCGCCGAAGCATACGCGGCAGCGCGAGATGGCGTGGGCCTACCCGGTGGTGGCGAATGGGCGGCTGTACATTCGAGACTTGGGGGCGCTGTGGTGTTACGACATTCGAGCCGCGCGTTAGCGATCCTTCTAAGGTACTCGCCCGTTTGGGGCCGTGCCTTCGCGGCCTGTGCGCTTATTTCGTCGCTCTGTCATGCGCAGAACGGGCTGACGGCGCGATTTGGCCCGGTCGTGTTTCCGGTCGATTCGCCCCATTACTTTCTCGATGCAGGCGAGGCGCTGCATCCGGGGTTGTCGGCTTCGGCGACTGGACATTTTGAAGGATCCCTGCAAGTGCTGGCGGCGGGGGAGTACGAGTTTAGCCGGAGTGTTGTCTTGGATGGCCGCGGGGGCATGCGGCATTCGCTGACGGCGGGGAATCATGCGTTGCGAATTGATGTGGCTGGTGAGCGGTCTCTGCGACTGATGTGGAAGGCCACTGCGTTTGATTGGGAGCCGGTTCCACGCGCGGCGTTCTTTCGGAATGGCGAGGTTGCATCTCACGAAGAAGGGCGCAGGCTGGTGATTGCGGCGCGGTGCGCGAATTGTCATCCGGCGCCAGCGGCTGAGGTGTTGGAGCGCGCGGCGCCGCCTCTTGACGGCTATCAGAATCGAAGCTGGCTGGAGGCTTTCTTGCCAGGCCATTTTGGCGGAGTGGCGCGTTCGCCGAAGAATCCGCCGTCGCTCAAAGCACGCAAGGCGAATGAGGTGGCGATCGGCAAGGGCGGCGAATTGTTCGGAACGATTGGCTGTGTAAACTGCCATCCGTCAGGGACGCTGACGGCTATGGGTTCGAAGTATTCGCTCACCGTGTTGACGTGGATCCTGTTGGAGCGGCATCAGCCGTCGATGCTCTTGGACGATGGAGATGCAACGGCGCTAGCGGCGTATCTAACGCGGTCCGAAGGTGCGCCTTCGCGAGGCGGACATTCCAAGTACGACGAAGTACGCTGCACCAGTTGCCACACGATCGCGAAGAACGCGCAGCCGTTGGCAAGTTTGCAATCGGCAAACTGCCGTTCCGTGCCGGTGACGTGGACAGCGCGGGAGTCAATGAAAGTAGCGGAGTACCTTCGATCGATCAGGCCGCAAGTCAGCCTCGCGCCGACGTTCACGTTGCGCCGTGAGTTGGAAAAACATCAGTGCCTGACGTGCCATCAACCGGGCACGGACGCGCCGAGTTTGGAGGGCGTCGGCGCGAAGTTAAAGACCAGTTGGATCGAGAAAGTATTGTCGGAGAAGAAGCGAATTCGCGCTGGGCGTGAGATGCGGATGCCGCATTACCGCGCCTCGGATGTAGCAGGTATCGCAGCGGCGTTTGCAAAGATCGAGGGGCTCGCGCCGGGCGACGGGGCGGCGCCGCCTGCGTTCGATTCCGCCGTGCGCGAACGGGGCGTCGGGTTGTTCGGAACGAACATAAAGAAGCAGGGGATGGCGTGTATTGGGTGCCACGATTGGGGCGCGAACAAGGCGCTCGGCGAAGAGGGGCCGCAGTTGCAGAATGCCGCCGAGCGTTTGCGGTTCGACTGGTACGAGCGCTGGATGCGGAATCCGGCGCGGATCCTTTCGGGCACATCGATGCCGAACTACTTCGGCGGTAAGCTCGACGCGCGGATACATACGCTGTGGGCCGCGATGGAGTGGGGCGCGAAGGCCCCAGCGCCGGACGGGTTCCGAGTGGGCGATCTGGAAGTGACGTCGGAGGCGAAACCGGTCGTTGGGAAGGAGGCGGTTGTCATTCGATGGGATATGCCGGGTGCGACGCCTGCCGCGATCGCGGTTGGTCTGCCCGGTGGGTTTTCGTACTGTTTCGACGCGGGGCAGACGAAGCTGCTGTACGCGTGGAGGGGCGGGTTTCTCGACATGACAGGAACGCTGCTGCGCAAAGTGGACGCGAACAAGACGACGCCGACGGCGGCGCTTGTCGGCGAGGTTGTCTGGCGCGCCGGCGCCGACTACCCCGTACTGGTTGGCGCCGAAAAACGCACGCCGCAGCGCAAGTTCAAAGGATACAAGTTGGTCGATGGCGCACCGGTGTTTATGTACACACTCGATGGGATGAATTTGGTTGAGAGTATTTCGAATGGCAAGCGGCGGCTTGTATTCGATGTCGTCGAAGGGCCCGTCTACTTTGAGGGAAGGCTTGTGCCGACAGGCCGGAACGTGACTGTCGAAGGAGCGCTGCAATGATTCGCTGGTTGCTTTGCGGAGCGGTTTTGTGGGCGCAGGCGCCGGTGTCGAGTTATCGCGTCGAAAACGTGCCGCTGCCGCGCGACATCGCGCCCGAAGTTGCGGGAGTAACCTTCGGCGTGGACGGAAAATTGGCCGCGACGTTTCGGCGCGGGTATCTATACTTGCTCGACACGAAGTCCGGGCGCTGGTCTCGATTCGCCGAAGGTCTGCAATCGCCGTTGGGCGTAATCGCGGGATCGTCGGCCGGCGAATACTACGTCGCGCAGTTGGCGGAGTTGACGCGCGTGGTCGACACTGACAACGACGGTAAAGCCGATCTATACGAGACCATCGCCGATGGCTGGGGGATTTCCGGCAACTATCACGAGTTCTTGTATGGACCCGTGCGCGACAAGGCCGGCAACTTTTATCTGTCGCTCGGGCTCTCGTCGAACGGCGGCGAGCCTCGGCAACCGGTGCGCGGCGAGTTCACGTTGAAGGGCCGTCAGGCGAAAGAGCAGAAGGACGGGTTGGTCGGCAAGGTCGGGCACTACTCGCCGACGATGTACCGCGGCTGTGCGTTGAAGATCACTCCGGCGGGCAAGGTCGAGCTGATTTCGTGCGGGTTCCGGCAACCGAACGGGCTTGGATTTAATGCCGAAGGTGATCTGTTCGCGACCGATAATCAGGGCGATTGGGTGGGAACATCGCCGCTGCATCATGTGACGCCGGGCGCGTTTCACGGGCATCCCGCGTCGTTAAATTGGGCGCCGTGGTTCGGTGGCCGGGATCCGGTAGACACGCCGGTGGCGGAGTTGGACAAGTTGCGGAAGCTGCCGGCGATTCAGTTTCCGCAGAACGATATGGGCGGGTCGGTGACGCAGCCGTTGATGGACACGACGCAGGGCGCGTTCGGACCGTACGCGGGGCAGATGCTGGTGGCCGAGTGGACGTATCCGCGGATCTTGCGGGCCGACTTGGAAAAGGTCGGCGGCGAGTATCAGGGCGCGGCGTTCATCTTCTACGAAGGCAACGGACTGCGCGCGGGCAACAATCGGATCGCACTCGCGCCGGACGGCAAGTCTCTCTACACGTCACAGACCTCGCGGATTTGGGGGACGAGCGAAGGCTTGCAGCGGATTGTGTTTACGGGCAAGACGCCGCTGGACATTTTGCACATGCGGCTGACATCCGATGGTTTCGAGCTCGAGTTCACCAAGCCCGTCGACCGCGCGACCGCGGCGGATCCGGCAGCATATCCGCTGACGAGTTACTTCTACAAATATCACCTGACCTACGGCTCGCCGAAGACGGATGTGCAGCCGGAGACTGTTTCGAAGGTCGTCGTTTCGGCGGATGGGCGGCGCGCGACGTTGACTGTTCCGGGGCTGCGTGAGCGGCGAATTTACGAGCTGCGGCCCCGCGGCGTGAAGGGCGTCGATGGCGAAGCGCTGTGCACGGTGGAGGCGGCGTATACGTTGAATCGCTTGCGCTAGTTCGCTGCTTCCTGAAATGCTACAGTTCCATTCATGAAGCATGTGGGCTTAATTCGGGTCGCCGTCGGCATCGCAGTCGCCACGACGCTGCTCGGCCAACGACAGGAGAGTTTGCCGGTCAAGCTGCCCGACGGTCCCGCCAAACCCGGTTTCGACATCAAGCGATTCAGCAACCTCGGGAACGGATGGTTTCAGACGTTCTATCCGAAGAAATATGAGTCGCTGCGAAAGGCGCTGGATCAGGGTCAGGTGTCCGCGACGACGCGGTTGCTGGTTCTAGAAACCGCCGCGGGCCGGTTGGCGCTGATTAACGATCAGATGGTGTTTCATCACATCGCCCAGGGCAAGGCCGGCGGCAAGGACTGGATGGCGACGTTTTGAGTCGTCTGCAACAGCGGAACTAGTTTAGTTCCGTCCATCGGCGGCAAGATGCATCACTTCAACAATGTCGGCTTGTACGACGCTTTGTTCGTCATGCAGGATACCGAGAGCCAAACGCTGTGGAATCACCTCACCGGCGACGCCGAGTACGGGCCGATGGTCGGCCGAACGCTGGGTCCTCCGAAAAACCTGCTGCAGATGAACGTGAAGCAGGCGCTGGAACAGAACAAGAAAACGAAAGTCGCAATTTCCGAACGCGCCTATATGGTTGACGGCAAGGTGATCGGCGACGTCTCCGCGCCCCGTGGAAAGATGGGCGTCGGCAGCGTCCCGTCCGAAAACGGGCGCATGAGCGAAGCCTTCATCAAAACGCTAGGCGCGGAAGACGCGCGCCGACCGAGGATGGAAATCGGGCTCGGAATCTGGACCACGAAGTCACGCCGTTTTTATCCGATCGCGACGATTCGCGATCGCGGCCGGGCCTTTATCGATCAGATCGACGGCCGCTCGATACTCATCTATATCGACGCGGAGACGAACACGCCGGCCGCTCTGTTTGTCGATGCGAAGGCGGCGAGACTGGAAGGCAACATTGTCCGAATGGACGACGGATCGAGCGTCCGTGACGGAGTGTTCATCAACTCCAAAGGCGCCGCGAAGCCCAACTCGCCGCGGCCGGACCAGATGTTCACGCGGTGGTACGGGTTCGCGCTGACGTTTCCTGGGGCCGAGGTCGTGGCGTCGAAGTAAGCCGGCTTCACCGTCCGCCGGGCGGGCGCATGCTCTGGCCCTTGTATGGATACTGGCGGGCGAGTGCGGGCCAGTCCATTTCGATACCGAGGCCGGGTTTGTCGGTTAAAGTGACGGTTCCGTTTGTAACCCTTGGAAACGTGTTTTTTGTGATCTCCGAGAACACCTTATCCTGACCCGCGTCCCATTCTTGAATCAGGAAATTGCGAACGCCGGCCATCGCATGGACGCTGGCGACATGCGCGATGGGCCCGTAGTACATGTGCGGTGAAATCTCGGCGCCATACGTTTCCGCCAACGATGCGATACGGCGGATTTCAGTGATGCCGCCGCAGTGGATCACATCGGGTTGCACAATGCGCGCGCCACCGGCGTCAAGCAATTGCTTGAATTCGTAGCGTGAGATGAGGCCTTCTCCGCCGGCGACCGCGACCGTTGAATGCCGCGCGATCTCGCCAAGCGCCTGCGGCGTCTCGCGCCACGCCGGCTCTTCGATAAACATCGGCCGGTACGGCGCAACGGCTTTGGCGAACTCGATGGCCGAGCGCGTGCTGAACGTCTCCCACATTTCGAGGCCGATCTCGAGATCAGGCCCGCCGCCTTTGCGCACGGCTTCGACCTCGGCGGTGAGCCTTGTCAATCGCTCTGTTTCCGTACCTCCCTTGGGCAGCACCCACTTCACACACGTCCAACCTTCGGCCCTTGTTTGGGCCGCAAGACGACCGAGCGCCTCAGGCGTGCGCGGTTGCAGTGTGTGGCTCCAGTGGCTGTAGTAGACACGCACCGGTTTAGCCTCGGCCGCACCCAGCAATCGCCACACGGGTTGACCGAGCCACTGCGCGGCGATGTCCCACAGCGCAATGTCAATCGCCGAAAGCGCGGTCATCAGCACCGGGCCGTTGCGGTAGCGCGAGAGCTCGTAGTAATTGCGGTTCCAGTGCTCTTCGATGCCGTGCGCCGACTTGCCGACCATGTGCGGGATGAACCAGCGGACAGCCTGTTCGACAATCTCGACGCGGCCGGAAATCGAGGCCTCGCCCACGCCGGTGATGCCGCCATCGGTCTCAACGGAGACGAACAGATAATCGCGATTCCCGATCGAACACTTGTGCGTGTCGATCTTGGTGACGCGCAGCGTTTTTGCGGCGGCGGCGAAGAGGATGGCGCGGCGTGTCATATGCAGCAATCGACGAGAATCTTCATCACGTCGGCGCCCTGCTCCATTTGTAGGAGGCCCTTTTCGAGGCCGTCGAGCGGATAGACGTCGGTGATCAGATCGCGGAACGGAACGTTCGTGTTGGCAAGCAGATCGATGGCTTCATCGAAGTCGCAGGGCTCGTAAACGCGCGTGCCGATCAGCCGCATCTCGCGCCAGAAGAACTTGTGCAGATCCACGGCGACGGGCTTCGGAAAGACCGCGACCATAACAACGCGGCCGCGCACGCCGGGAAGTTTCGTCATCAACTCGGCGCCTTGCGGCGAACTGGAAACTTCGAAGACAACATCGGCGCCGGCTTCGCGCGTTTCGGCTTGCACCAGCGCGGCGATGTCGGTCTCGCGCGGGTCATACACTTCGAGGCCGATCTTTCGCAGCAGCGCGATGCGGAAGGGATTGATCTCGGTGACGATCACGCGCGCGCCTTTATGTCGCGCGACCAGCGCAATCAGCGCGCCGATGGGACCGCCGCCGATGACTACCGCGACTTCGCCCGCGTGCACTTCGCCAAGGCGCACGTCGTGACAAGCGACGGCGATCGGCTCGACCAGCGACGCATCGCGCAACGACAACACGTCGGGCAAACGGTGCAGCGTGTGCGCGGGTACGGTCCAGAGTCCCTGCATGGCACCGGGCGCATCGATACCGATGAACTTCAACTTCTGGCAGACGTGCCCGTAGCCGCGCCGGCACGCGGCACACTCGCCGCAGGGATCGAGCGGGCGGACGGTGACGCGGTCGCCCACGCGCCAGTCGCCAATGGAGTCTCCGACCGATTCGATGACGGCGCTGCTCTCGTGCCCGATTACTTGCGGGAACGTGACGCGGTGGTCCATGTTGCCGTGAAAGAGGTGGAGATCGGTACCGCAGATGCCGCAGTGCGAGACGCGCAAGCGGACTTGGCCGGGAGAGGGATCGACGGCGCGACAGGCGCCAACGGAGATCTTTCGATTGCCTTCGTAAAATGCAGCTCGCATCGACCTACAATAAAACAATGTCTATTGTTGTTGTTGGCTCCGTCGCCTACGACGGGGTCGAAACTCCTCACGGCAAAGTCGACCGCATGCTCGGCGGCTCTTGCACCTACATTGCGCTTTCGGCGAGCTACTTCACGGATGTGAAGATCGTCGCGGTGGTCGGCGACGATTTCGCGCAGGAAGACGTCGATCTTCTCGCATCGCGAAACATCGGCCTGGAAGGGTTGGAACGCGCGCCGGGCAAGACGTTTTTCTGGGCCGGCGTCTACTCGCAGGACATGAATGACCGGACGACGCTGACGACGGATCTGAACGTTTTCGAGCACTTCGACCCGAAGCTGCCGGCCTCCTACGCCAACGAGCCGTATCTGTTCCTCGGCAATATTCAGCCCTCGCTGCAGCGCCAGGTGCGCGCGCAGATGACCAAGCCGCGTATCACCGGCGGCGACACGATGAACCTGTGGATCGAACATTTCCGCGCGGATTTGTTGGAAACATTAAAGGGCTGGGATTTCTTGCTGATCAATGACGGCGAAGCGCGGATGTTATCGGGCGAGAACAACATGCGCCGCGCGGCACGCGCGATTCAGGCGATGGGGCCGAATACCGTCGTCATCAAGCGCGGCGAGTACGGCGCGATGTTATTCCGCGGCGACGACTACTTCATCGTGCCGGGTTATCTGCTCGATACCGTTTTCGATCCGACCGGCGCGGGCGACTGCTTCGCCGGCGGCTTCAACGGCTACCTGGCGCAGCAGGGAATCGATCTGGCGCAGGGCCACATCGACCGCCGCGAGTTGTCGCGCGCGGTTATCTACGGTTCCGTCATGGGATCGTTCTGCTGCGAACGCTTCGGCGTCGACCGCTTCCGCACTCTAACTCGCGCCGAGATCGATGCCCGCTTCCAAGAATTCAAAACGTTTACGGACTTCTAGGAAGAAGCTGCCGCTTGCACCGGCGCGGCCGTGGAAACTCATCGGGTTTCTCGCGGCGCTATCGGCCGCCGCGGTGCTCTTCTTCTGGCGCGGCGGGTACCTGTTGTGGTTCGGCGACGCCGCCGCGCACATGAATATCGCGCGGCGGATCGTCGATGGCCGATCAGCCGGATACGAACAGATCGGCACGGTCTGGCTGCCGTTGCCGCACGTGCTGATGCTCCCGTTCGCGTCGATCGATTCGATGTGGAGGAGCGGACTGGCGGGCTCGATTCCGAACGCGCTGTGCTGGTTCACCGCGGCGCTATTGCTCTACGGCGCGGCGCGCAAGGTGTACGACTGCGAGTACGCGGCGACCGCCGCCGCGCTCCTGTTCGCATTGAATCCGAACATGTTGTACCTGCAGTCGATTCCAATGACCGAGGCGATCTTTGCGTGCTCGCTGGCGTTGACGCTGTATGGCACCGTCGGTGGAAGCGGAGTGCTGACCGGTTGTGGACTGCTGGCAGGTACGATGACGCGTTACGAAGGCTGGTTTCTAATCCCGTTCGCGGTTCTGTACCTGCTGCGATTTCGCTTCGTCGAGGCGGTGAGGGCGGGCGCGATCGCATCGATCGGACCTGCTTACTGGCTTGTGCACAACGCCTATATCTACAGCGATCCGTTTGAGTTCTATCATGGCGTGGGTTCGGCGAAGTGGATCTACGAACAAGCGTTGGCGAAGGGCCTGGAGCGTGCTCCGGGCGATGGCGACTTCCTTCTCGCCGCGAAGTATTACGCGGCGGCCGGCCGTTTGTTCGCGGGCTTGCCGCTGGTATTGATCGGCGCCGTGGGAATTGTCGCCGCTCTGATTCGCCGCGCGTGGTGGCCGCTCGTGTTCTTTGCGCTCGGGCCTATATTCTATGCGTGGAGTATCCATGGATCGGGTGCGACGATCTTCGTGCCGACGCTCCATCCGAATACGTACTACAACACGCGCTATGGGATGATTGCGTTGCCGATGGCGGCGTTCGCCGCGGCCGCGATTCCGGCGATCTTGCCGCTGGGCAATCGCAAGTTCATCGTTGCAGTACTGGTTGCGATCGGGGTGTCGCCCTGGGTGTTTTATCCGCGCATGGACGGCTGGGTGGTTTGGAAGGAGTCCGAGGTCAACTCGATCTCCCGGCGGGCGTGGACCGAACAGACAGCCGCCTATTTGAAACCGCAATACGAGACGGGCACGGGCATCGTAGCGCACTTCGGCGATCAGACCGCGATTCTACAAGCCGCCGGAATTCCGATCAAACAGAGCGTGCACGACGGCGACGAGCTCTATTTTCAGTCGATACAAAAACGGCCGGATCTGTTTTTGTGGCAGGACTGGGTGATCGCGATCTCCGGCGATTCGCTGTCGAGCGCGATGGCTAACTACGCGATGAAGCTGCCGCGCTACCGGCGTGTGAAAATAGTGGAGGTCAAGGACGCACAGCCGATCGAAATCTGGCGGCGTCAACGCTAATGGAAATCCCTTTCACCAAAGCGCACGGCGCGCGCAACGACTTCCTTCTTACTTGGGCCGACCAAGCGCCCGGCTCGCATCTTGCCGAGGCCGCGATCGCGATTTGCGACCGCCACACCGGCGCCGGCGGCGATGGTTGGCTGCTGGTCTCGCGACCGCAAACCGCCGAGCCCAACCTGACGATCCGGCTGTTTAATCCCGATGGCGGCGAAGTGGAAATGTCGGGCAATGGCACGCGCTGCGCGGCGGCGTTTGCGATCGCGAACGGCGTCGCCTCGAGCGCGATCAGCATTCAAACCGGAGGCGGGTTGAAGCAGCTCAAAATGTTGGAGCGCAACGGCAACGAATTCAACTTCGAAATGAACATGGGCCGCCCGCGTGTCGAGCCGGGCGAACTGCGCTATGCGCTCGAAGTGGGCGCCGAGATCTATGACTGCACGATCCTGTGGGTCGGAAATCCGCAGTGCGCGGTGTTCGTCGAGAACTTCGATTTCGACTGGCGTTCCGTGGGCGCGGCCATCGAACGGCATCCGAAGTTTCCGAACCGCACAAACGTATCGTTCATTCGAACTATCGACGGGCTGAACATCGATGTGCGCTTCTTCGAGCGCGGCGCGGGTGAAACGCAAAGCTCCGGAACCGGATCCACCGGCGCGGCCGTGAGTTCGATACTGCGTGGTGTGGCGGGACGCAACATGACGGTGCAAACGCCAGCGGGGCCATTGGCGTTTTCGTGGCCGGAAGATGCGAGCGATGTCGTCATGATCGGGCCCGCGGAGATCGTGGCCGAAGGGCGGTTCTTTCTGAAATGATTCTCTTCGCGGATCAGGCGATCTCAAAGCTTGAAGATCTGATCGATCTGTTGATCGACGCCGTTGACGGCGGCGCCTCGGTCGGATTTCTAGCGCCCTTGTCGCGAGAGGAGGCTGGCGTCTATTGGCGATCGGTGATCGAATCTATTCGGGTCGGCAATCGAATTCTGATCGCGATCGAGCATGGCGGACGAGTTATCGGAACAGTGCAGATCGGGCGTGAGACGCGGGCCAACGGCAGACACCGCGGCGAGGCGTTAAAGCTGTTCGTGCACTCATCGATGCGGCGCGGCGGATTGGCGCGGCGTCTGATGTCGGAAATGGAAGAGGCCGCGCGCGCGGCGGGCATTACGCTTCTGTTGATGGACACACGCAAAGACAGCCAAGGCGAGCGGTTGTGCGAGTCGCTGGGCTACACGCGCTGGGGCGAGGTGCCCGACTACGCCCGCGATCCGGACGGGACGTTGCGTGCAACTTCGAGCATATTCTCATCGAACGATGAGCCTGAAGGACGGTAGCTGACTGGGCTCCTTTCTGTTTTGGCGTTGTGTTTGCCGTCGGGTGCTCTGGGGCCGAGGTGCGGCTGTCA
>VFZQ01000025.1 GCA_016871135.1 Acidobacteriota bacterium
TGGGCACGGCACCGCACATCGCCTCTTTTGCAGGCGTTTCAGTGATGTTGGATGTGCCGAGGTAGTTCGAGACGGCCTCGCGATCGGTGCGAGCCATCGTGTAAGCGATGGTCATCATCGCACCAAAATCGAGCGAGCGAAGAATGCGCGCCTTCGACATCTTGCGGAGTGTTTCGGTGTGCGGGATGCGCGCCGATTCCTGCTCGTGGCAGGCGGCGCAGCGGGCCTTATAGATCTGTTGGCCGAGCGGGGGCTGAGCGGCCGCGGCGAAAAGTAGGACTACGGCCTGGCAGCCGGCGCGCGGAAAGACCGCTCGACTTTGTCGTTCACATCGGTCGATACCGTTTGATCGCGCCATAACCAACGCATCATATCAGGGAAGATTGCGCCGCCCTGTTTTTGGCCGTGGCGGCCAATGCCCCAGGTGTAGTTGATGTCGTACCCCTTGGCGGTCAACGCCTTCATCAATCGGACGTTCTGCGCAAACCAGTCGCGGGTTTCATCGTACTGGCCGTCGCGGCGCTGCCCGCGGTTGTCGTTGCGGCCGTCTTGCAAATACACGCGCAGCGGCTTCTTTGGCGTTTTGGCGACGATGTCGGCGTAGGCATGTCCGCCGCGCAGGTTGACGAAGCTGCCGACGATGCTGAGCACTTTGCGAAACTCGGTCGGCCGTTCCCAGGCGACGGTGAATGCGGCGATAGCGCCGGAACTGGCGCCGCCAATGCCGCGCTGTTCGGGGTCCTTTGAAATGTTGTAGTCTTTCGTCAACGCGGGCAGGAGTTCGTTGACGATCACGCGCGCGTACTTATCGTCGAGCGAATTGTATTCGGCCGGCCGGTTCGTATCGCGGTCGCCCAGTTTTTCGGATGGGGTTCCGGCTGCTCCGGTGTGCGGCCCGGGTTGATGAAGACGCCGATCATAACTGGAATTTCGCGGCGGTAAATCAGGTTATCGAAGACGTTCTGCGCGCGGACATCACCTTCGGCGAACATCATGGCTTGGCCGTCGTTCAAGACCATCAACGCCGTCGGTTTGCCAGGATCATACTGGGCCGGAACATAGACCCAGTAGGTGTGCTGCGTGCCCGGGTACGCCTGGCTGGGGATGACAAACGGCCCTTTGATTTCGCCCTTCGGCACGCCGTCTTGCGAGAGCGAGTCGGGGCCAAGTTTGTAGTAAACATCAGTGTTCGCTCCCATTCCAGGGGGTTGGGCGAGAACTATCGAGGCGGTTAGGAGAGCTTGCAGGATCTCCATACGTGCGGCGATCAAGATAACACAGCCGCGATATGATTGACTTCAATGTCTACTTCACGCCGTCACTTTTTCTTTGGCTCGCTGCTGGCGGGCGCCGTGCCGCAAGCCGGGTTTGGATCGGTTCCGTCGCTGCGCGCTCTGGGTTACAAACCGTTTTATGACAAATTAAATGTCGCGGCTGTCGGGTGCGGCGGACAGGGCGGGGTGATCTTAAATCAAGTCGCGCCGACTGAGAACATCGTGGCGCTCTGCGACGTCGATGAAAATCGCGCGGCGGCCAATTTTTCGAAGTTCACCAAGCAGCCGAAGTACAAAGACTTCCGCGTGATGCTCGATAAAGAGGGCAAGAATATCGACGCGCTGACGATTGGCATTCCCGATCACATGCACGCGACGGTGGCGCTGAACGCGATGCAGCGCGGCAAGCATGTGTACGTCGAGAAGCCGTTGACGCGCACGCCATGGGAAGCGCGGCTGCTGGCCGATGCGGCGGTGAAGTACAACGTCGCGACGCAGATGGGTAATCAGGGCTATTCGCACGAGAGCATTCGTGTGGCGGCCGAAATATTGTGGTCGGGCGAGATCGGCGACGTGAAGGAAGTTCACGTGTCGGCGTCGCCGGGCACGCATCCAACGGGACTGGCGAAGGGGCCGGACGAGAAAGGCGTTCCGGCCGGCGTCGATTGGGACTTGTGGTTGGGCGGCGCGTCGATGCGGTCGTATGCGGCCGAGTACACGCCTTACAACTGGCGTGGGTTCTTCGACTTCGGCACGGGACAGATCGGCAACTGGGGCATCCACACGATGGGGCCGGTGAACCTGGCTCTGCAACTGGGCGCGCCGACAAGCGTCGAACTGGTTTCGATCGAGAAGAAGAGTGACATCACGTTCCCTGATCGCGCGGTGATTCGATTCGAATTCCCGCAGCGTGGCGGGCTGCCGCCGGTGTCGGTCTACTGGCACGACTCGGCGTATCCGGGCGAGCCCGAGGCCTACAAAGTGCCGGGCATCGAAAACGAGATGATACTGCCGCCGAGCAATAATCTCGGCGACAAAGGTCGTGGCGGATCGCGTGCTGGTGGAGGCGCACCTCCAAATCGGCCACGCCCAACGGGCGGCGTACGCACCGGCCCCGGTGGCCCCGGCGTGCCTGTGTATGGGCGCGGGTCGTTCGGTTTGGAGCGCCAGTCGGGCGTGCTCGCGGGCAACGGCGCGGTGTTCGTCGGATCGAAGGGAATCATGGCGACGGTGGAGCGCGGCGAAGGCGTGCACCTGCTGCCAGCCGAACGATGGAAGAACTACACGCTGCCGCCGCAGTTGTTGTTGCGTTCGCCAGGGCATATGGCCGATTGGGTACGTGCGTGTAAGGGCGGCGAGCCGTCGTGTTCGCACTTCGGAATTTCGGGTCCTTACACGGAGTGGATGGTGCTCGGCGTGATTGAGTTCCGCGTTGGCGGGAAACTGAATTGGGATTCGAAGAATCTGCGGTTCACGAATTCGGTTGAGGCGAATAAGTATGTGAAGCCGATGTTCCGAAAGGGTTGGGAGTTGAAGCTGTAAATCAACACCACCCGGCCGCGAACGAACGCGCGTCGTCCATCTCGTCGACGAACTCGGGCAACTCGCCGAGCGCGCCGTACTGGCGTGGCACGACATACGAATTGATCGGACTCAACAAAAGCAGGGAGTGGGCGAGTAGCTCAACGATGCTACGTTCAGCCAGCGTGCCGCGGCGGATGCCGATCTGCGTAACATGACAAAGCGAGTAGCCGAGGTCGCGCAGATCGGGCGCGTCCATCGAGTCGAGAGTGCCCGTGTAGCGGGCGTCGAAGCGCTCCGATTGCGTGAGCGAACGCGCAATGGGGAACCGCCCTTCTTCGATGTTTCGGCGCAATTGAACGAGTGAAGGCAGTCGATCTTCCAACGCGAGCGACAGGAAGTAATGCGCGGGCGCATCGTCGACGATGACAATGACACGGCCGCACGAATGTGGGACGACTTCGCCCCGATGGCCTCTACCGTAGCGCACCAGCAACGGGGCATCGGGATCATTGACCCACTCGCTCACCCGTTGGTGCCACGCCAAGGCCATCGCACCGCTGACGCACGGCCGAGAAGGCGACTCGCGCCAATTCTCCGCCAGGCGGCGGAGTGACTGCCTGCTGAATCCGTCCAAACCCGCGAACCTGGCTAAACGCATCCGTTCTACCTCAACTAAATAGTGCGTTTAAGCGGCGATTCCTCTCACCTTTCCATCAGATCTTTACCAGGCGAACGGTCGCGTCGTAGGTGGTCTCCTGGCCGGGTGCGAGCATCACGATGCCCGTGTCGCGGTCGCGCCAGATCTTTGTGTTGAATGGGTCTCCAATGTTGTACTGGGGCTCCAGCACGATGAACGATTTGTCCGGCGGTGCGTAGCACTGATACGCCTTGATGTCCTTCGATTTCGATGTCACGACATATTTGAAGCCGGACTTCGGGTCATGGATTTCCGCGGTGACCGTTCCGTCGGCCGCGCGAATGAGGTCGAAGAAACAGTCGTCGAGGAACTGATCGCCCATCGTCCGCGCCTCGCGGAAATCGAACTTCGAGCCTTCGGTAGGCTCGATCTCGCCGGTCGGGAAAACGTTGTCGTAGTTATCGACGAGAGCCCGCGTTTTCGCCGGGATTCTCAGCTTCGCTTGCGTACGATCACCGCTGGGAATGTTGAAGTAAGGATGCCAGCCGAGGCCCATCGGCAGCGGTTCGGAGCCTGTGTTTTTTGCGGTAATCGTGAGCGCGAAGGAACTGGCGTCGAGTTCGGCCGAGCACCGAACCGCCATCTGCCCGGGCCATTCGCCGGCGAACGTTTTCTCGTAAGTGGCCTCGATGTAAGCGCGGGACGTGGTGTCGCGCGTCGTGACTTTCAACGGCTCGCCGAGTATTAGGCCGTGCATGGAGTGCGGTTCGGCGCCGGGATTCTTACCTTCCCAATTCGCGGGCAACTTCACAGTGTTGCCGCCGACGGAAGTTTCAATCGTCCGCGCCTTCTCATCCAATTTGCCGCGTATGCGATTGGCGAATGGCACCAGTGGCGAACCGCCGTTCTTGAACGATTCATTGCCACGGTAATCGTTCTCGCCGAGCGTCATGAGCTTCGCCGCTTCGGCGAGCGATGGCGCGGTGAACAGATCGGTGACGCCCTTTCCGGCCACGATTCCGCGCAGTTGCCACGTGTTGAAACCGCGGCCTGGAAGGATCTCGGCTTCAGTCAACGTCAGCGGTTCGCTTACCCCGCTGCGTTTGAGTATCACGGCCTTCTGGCCACCGAGCGCAACGTCGCTATCGATCACTTGGAACGGCGGCGGCTCTGACAACGAACACCCCGCCATCGCGCCCACGCCGGCCACCGCCATCCACTCACGCCTTGTTTGTCTCACGAATGCCTCCATGCCTCGAACTTCCACCGCAGCTTTGCCGCGACGGCCGGGTGATCGGCGATTACGTTTCGCACCTCACTCGGGTCGAGTCTGAGATTGTACAACTCTTGCGTGTTGTTGTCGTAGAAACAGATCAACTTCCAATCGCCCTCGCGAACCGCGCCCGCCGACCGGCCACCTAGAAAGTGCGGGGCATTGAGCGGATAGTGCCAGAAATGCGGACGGGCCGCGAAGTGTTTCGTATCTGTCAACGCCCGGCTGAACGGCCGTCCGGCAAGTTCGTTGGTTAGCGGCGATCCGGCTTGTTGCAAGAATTCCGGCATGACATCGAGCGTGTCGATAGGGACTTCGCTGACCTTTCCTGCATGTTGCCCGTGCGGGAATCTCGCGATAAACGGAATGCGAATGCCGCCCTCGTAGAGCGTCGATTTTCCGGCGCGCAGCGCGCCGTTGACGGTGACGCGATCCTCCCCGCCGTTATCGGAGCAGAAGACGAACAGCGTGTTGTCGAACACGCCCTTCTTTTCCATCGCCGCACGCATCTTGCCGATACCTTCGTCGAGCGACCACAACATCGCCGCCAGCGCGGGATTGTTTTTCTTTGCGCTCGCGCCAGGCTTCGCCGCGAAACGCGCTTCGATGTCTTTCTTCGCGGCGAGGCGCGTGTGAACGGTGTAGTGCGCGACGTAGAGAAAGAATGGCGCCGAACTCCGTTCGATGAAGGCGACAGCTTCGTCGTTCAGGCGATCGGTTAGGTATTCGCCCGTGTGCTTCGGCTGCACTTCGGGCATGTGTTGATACGGCGGGAAGTAGTAGCCGGGGCCGATGTACTTCGACTCACTGCAAATCACTTCGGCAAAGCCGTGTTTCGCAGGGTCGCCGCGGCGTGTGGCGTAGTCGCCCATCAGATGCCATTTGCCGATCAGGCCGGTGTGATACCCGGCTTCTGCGAGGCGTTTGGCGACGCTGCGATATTTCGTGGGTGAAAGATGAACAGGGTCGTCGGCGCGCAAGAAATCGGTAATGCCGACGGTCTTCGGATGTTGGCCCGTCATGAGGCTGACGCGCGTTGGAGAACACACCGGCGCGGCGGCGTAGGCTTGGGTGAAGCGAACGCCGTCGCGCGCGAGTCGATCGAGGTGTGGTGTTTCGTTGAACGTATTGCCGTAGCAACCGAGTTCGGCCCAGCCGAGGTCGTCGGCGAGAACGAAGACGATGTTGGGCTTGCGCGGAGGCGGCGCGAGCGCCAGGAGGGTGAATTGGCGGCGGGAGAGACTCACTCCCGCTAGCCTATCAGTCCACTTCCGGTTGCGAGAGCGTGAGCGCCATCGCTGCCCAGCTTGTACCAGCTGCCGAGATCCACTGATCGCGCTCATGCGGGAAGCCGCTGTCCTTTAGCGGTTGGAACGGGCTGCTGCGCGTGCGAACGTGCCACGTCCCATCGGCGAGTTGTGTGCGCAGCAGATACGCGACGCCGCGGTCGACGCGATGGCCGGTCATGATGAGTGCGACCATCGCCTGGCCTGTCGCATAGGCGTCCGTTTCCAATCCATCGAGTTGCGCCCAACCGCCGTCGGCGCGTTGCGCGGCAAGCAATTCCGCCGCCGCGTTGTCTATATCGGACTTCGGCGCATGGGCCCATGTGAGCCCAAGCAGGCGCATCGTTCTGTCTTCGTTCGACACTGGGCGCGCGTTGATCAACCATGCACGGGCTTTGGCGATGCGGTCGTCGGCATCGATGCCGTAGATGCGCAGCGCGCGGACACTGAGCGCCGTGGAAGTGAAGGGACTCGCTTCCATCGGCGGGCGCGCGGGCAATACAGCGAAACTGCCGTCGGGTGTTTGCGTCCGCGCGATGGCCAGCGTCATCGCGTGTGTCGTTTCATCGGGCGCGTGACCTTCGGCGTGAAGTCCAAGCAGTGAATAGCTGACGCTAATGCCTGGATTGGGCAATGTCACGCTGCCATCGACGAGCTTTTCGCGGATGGGGCGGAACATCGCCATCACGGTTTTCAGTTGCTGCGCCGAGACGGACTCGTCGACGGCGTAACCACGCTTGCGCGCGGCGCCCGTCAGCATTTGCGGCAGCGATTGATGGTGGCAGGACGAACAGCCCGAAACTTTGACGAACTGCGGTCCGCTCTTTTGCAGCGCCGCGATCGGCTTCTCGACGGCGCTTCGGATCGCGGTTGCGTCCGATGCGCCGCCGGCTTTCAGGCGACTGACCGCTTGCATGTCGCCGCGCTTCATCGCCATCGTCAGCGAGGTCTCGCCGAACTTGTTCTTTGCGGTCACATTGGCGCCGTTTGCGAGCAGTAGCTCCATCAATTTCGGATCCGCGGCCCACATCAGCGCGGTGTTGCCATTGGCGTCGGGTGCTTCGAGATCGGCGCCGGAGACGATGAGTTTCTTCGCCATCTCGGAGTTGTTTTGAACGGCGGCCAGCGTCAATACCGGGAAGCCGAAAAAGCGGTCAGTGTTCGGGTTGGCTCCGCTGGCGAGCAGTTTTGAAACGCCCGCGGCGTCGTTGCGCAAAGCCGCTTCAAGCATCGGCGTCGCGGGCTTGAAGTCGGGAATCTGCGCGGATAGAACGGCTGCGAAAACAAGGAATCTAATTTTCATATTGGGTCTCACCTAAGCACGCGCGGACCCGATGGAAATTAGCTCAACTAGAAACGAAGGAATATTCCGCGGCGATGTAAAGTCCACGCGAGCGCGTACATGACGGCGACGTGCATGAGCGCGTAGAGAAGGGAAGCGAGCATGGGCGGCGCGATCGCGGCGAAGAAGCCGTCATACAGCGGCTGCCGCCAGCCGAGTAGGCTCAGCATCCTCGCAAACAATCCGGACGCGGCGTAGATCGTGATTGCATTCGAGCCGTAGATCACCAACGGCCCGCACCAACTCTTCTTGCCGAGTACGTCCGCGAACCAGTAGCAGGTTGCAAAACCAAGGAATGCGAAGCCGGACGAAAGCAGCGCGTAGGGCGGTGTCCACAGCTGTTTGTTGATCGGCATGAAGTGATCGAGAAATCCGGCCAGCGACGCAAGCGCGACGCCGGAGACCATCAGCCACGCGGTCTTTTCCGCGGGTTGCAAATCACCGCGCCACAGCAGCGTGCCGCACAACGCGCCGAACAACACGTTGGCGATCGCGGGCAGCGTGCTGACGAAACCTTCCGGATCCCAGACCTTCGTGTTCGAATACAAATGCCCGGGCAGCAACATGTTGTCCACCCACTGACCGAAGTTGCCGATCGGCTCCAGCACACCCGGTCCGTAGCCTGGAACATCGACAAGCGTCATCATCATCCAGTACGCCGCGCAACAACCGATGATCGTGTAAACCTGCCCGCGCCACTGCGTGTAGAGATAGACAAACGATCCGATCAGGTAACAAACGGCGATGCGTTGCAGCACGCCGGGAATGCGTAACGTCGAAAAGTCGTAGTTCGGGAATCCATTTAGCAACAGACCGAGCGCGAAGATCATCGCCGCGCGGCGCAGCGTGTGCATCAGCAGTTTCGAACGGTCCGCGCCTTCCTCGATGCGCCGCGCATAGGAGAAAGTCATCGACACGCCGACGATCCAGAGGAAGAACGGAAAGACCAGATCGGTAAACGTCCAGCCATTCCACTTCGCGTGGAGCAACGGCGCGAACGTGGTCTGCGAGTTGCCGTTGTTGTTGACCAAAACCATCGACGCCATGGTCGCGCCGCGAAACGCGTCGAGCGATACCAGCCGGTTCGCACTACTCGATACAATATTAGCCACGCAATGTTCCTCTCCAAAGTAAGTCTCGTTATTGTACTCTCCGGCGCGGCGTTGCTTGCTCAACGCGGGGATCGCGCCGAGCTCGGGCAGCGCGCATCCAAGATCCTCGCGGCGAACTGCGTCGGCTGTCACGGGGCGCCGCTCATCAATGCCGGCCTCGACTTGCGGAAGCGCGAGTCGATTCTCCGAGGTGGCGATAAGGGTTCTGTCGTCGAAGTGGGATCGGCGGCGCTCAGCAAACTGTACAAGCGTGTTGCGCACGAAGAGGAACCGTCGATGCCCCCCGGCCGCAAGTTGTCCGACGGCGATATAGCCACGTTGCGGGCCTGGATCAACGCCGGCGTGCCGTATGAAGACATTCTCGATCAGAAGGAAGAAGAGTCGCGCGCGGCGCTGTCGAAACTGGAAGAACGCCCCATCACACCGAACGAGCGCAACTGGTGGGCCTTCAAGAAGCCTGTGCGCCACGACGCGCCGAAAATCGCCAGCACGGCGTGGCCGAAGACAACGATTGACCAGTTCATTCTGGCGTCGCTTGAAAGGAAGGGTCTGAAGCCCTCACCCGAAGCGAGTAAGAATACACTGATCCGCCGCGCGTATCTCGACGTCGTTGGCATTCCGCCGACACCGGCGGAGGCGAAGGAATTTCTCGCTGACACACGGTCCGATGCGTACGACAAACTCGTCGACAAGCTGCTCGACAGCCCGCACTACGGGGAACGCTGGGCGCGCCACTGGCTCGACCTGGTCCGCTACTCTGACTCCGGCGGTTTCGAATACGATCGCGACCGCGAAAACGCTTGGCGTTATCGTGACTACGTGATCCGTTCGTTTAATAACGACAAGCCCTACGATCGTTTTCTTAAAGAGCAAATCGCCGGCGATGAGTTGTATCCGGGAGACAAAGACGCCACGACGGCGCTCGGATACCTGCGGCTTGGCGTTGAGAACAACATCAAGACCGAGCAGACTCGCATCGATGAATTGGACGACGTCGTTGTGACCACGGCCAACGGCATGCTGGGCGTGACCGTTGGTTGCGCGCGCTGCCACAATCACAAGTTCGACCCAATCGCGCAGAAAGACTACTACCGCATGCAGGCGGTCTTCTTCCCGACGCGCGCCGAAGAGAAGCCGCTCGCTACGGACGCGGAGTTGAAACGCATCAAGGAAGAAACCGCGCGAATCGAAGAGTTGCAGAAGCCGCTGCGCAAGCAGATCCGTGAGATCGAACAGCCGACGCGCGACAAGTTCATCGCGCGCCGCCGCGCCGCGCTTCCGGAGTACATGCGCGTCGCCCTTGCCACACCAGTCGAAAAACGCACCGACGGCCAGAAGTTGAACGCGATTCAAGTCGAACGCTCGATCGAAAACATACGCGAAGAAGAACTGCTCGCGGAGATGCCGTTGAACGCGTTGACCAAGCGCGAATTGATCGTCGCCCAGATCGCCGATCTCGACAAACAGAAGCCCAAGCTTGAAACCGCGATGGTCGTCAAGGAGAACGGCCGCGAAGCTCCGGCGTCGTATTTCCTGCACCGAGGCAGCCTTTCGCAGAAGGGCAGCAAAATGCAGCCTGGCGTGCTGTCGGCGGCCTTCGATGGCGAATGGAAATTCCCCTCGCCTCCCGAAAACGCGACGACGTCGTTCCGCCGCGCCGGTTTCGCCGAGTGGCTCGGCAGCGCCGAGAATCCGCTCACGCCGCGCGTGATGGTGAATCGAATGTGGATGTATCACTTCGGCGAAGGCATCGTGCGCACGCCGTCGAACTTCGGCAAAATGGGCGAGCGCCCGACGCACCCCGAACTGCTGGACTGGCTCACCACTGAGTTCGTACAGAACGGCTGGAGCATGAAGCACATCCATCGCCTGATCATGAAGTCGGCGGCGTACAAGCAGTCCTCCGACGACAACGACGCTGGCGTTAAAGCGGATTTCGACAACCGGCTCTTATGGCGCATGGCGCGACGGCGCGTCGAAGGCGAGATCATCCGCGATTCGATTCTCGCAACCGCCGGTACGCTCGACCGCTCCGTCGGCGGCCAGTCGATCTTCCCCTATATCGATCCGTCGCTGTTTCAATCCAGCTCGAAGCGCACATGGAACGGCAGGGCGAACTCCGATCCGGTTACCTTCCGCCGAAGCGTGTACATCTTCTCCAAACGCACGATTCCGTTGCCGATGATGGAAGTCTTCGACCGTCCCGACACCATGTCTAGCTGCGCGCGCCGCAATCGCTCGACCGTCGCGCCGCAAGCGCTTATCATGATGAATAACGATTTCGTCTTGATGCAGGCGAAACATTTCGCGCAGCGATTGGAGCGCGAAGCGGGTTCCGATACCGACAAACAGATCCGGCTCGCCTACGACATCGCGTTGTCGCGCGAGCCGTCCGCGACCGAATTCGCCAGCGCCAGGCAGTTCATCAACAGCTATCCGCAGGGGCTGGTCGATTTCGCCCATGCGATGTTCAACATCAACGAGTTCGCCTACATCCCATGAGCCAACGATTTTTCTCTCGACGCGAATTACTTTGGAAGGCCGGCGGCGGCATCGGCGGGCTGGCGCTTGCCAACATGCTGCAGGGCGCGTCGACCTCACCGCTTGCGCCAAAGGCCGGCCACTTCGCCGCGAAAGCGAAGTCGATCATCTCGATCTTCTGCTACGGCGGCGTCAGCCACATGGACACATTCGACCCCAAGCCGATGCTGGCCAAGCACGCCGGCGAAACGATTCCGGGCAAGAAAGTCGTGCCGTCGCAGGGGACGCCGGGCGGCTTGATGCCCTCGTTGTGGGACTTCAAGAAGTACGGACAGAGCGGGCTTGATGTCTCGGATCTATTCCCGCATGTGGCGACCTGTGCCGATGACCTCGCCGTCGTCCGTTCCATGCACACGATCTCGAACGATCACGCGCCCGCGCTGTATCAAATGAACACCGGCTCGATTCAAACCGGCTTTCCGTCGATGGGCACGTGGGTGACGTATGGCCTCGGCACGGAGAACCAAAGTTTGCCCGCGTTCGTCGTCTTCACCGACCCCCGCGGCGGCCCCATTGGCGGCGCGCCGAACTGGGGCAACGGCTTCATGCCGACAGCGTTCCAAGGCACGCAGTTCCGGCCGACCGGCGATCCGATCGTTGACCTGAAACCGCCGCAGGACATGACGCCGGAGCGTCAACGCAAGTGGCTCGACTTCATGGGCAAGCTCAACGCGGAGCATCATCAGAAGAACCCGCAGGATACCGAACTCGCGGCGCGAATTGAGTCGTACGAGCTCGCGTTCCGCATGCAGACGGCGGCCGTCGATGCGGTCGACATCGACAAGGAATCGGAAGCGACCAAGAAGTTGTACGGGCTCGATCAGGAGATCTCGTCCTACGTCGGACGGCAGGCGCTAATGGCGCGCCGGCTCGTCGAACGCGGCGTGCGCATGGTGCAGATCTATTCCGGCGGCGGGAACTTCAACGACAGCTGGGACGCGCATTGGGATCTGAAAGAAAATCACACGCAGCACTGCACCGAGACTGACAAGCCGATCGCGGGATTGTTGAAGGATCTGAAGTCGCGCGGCATGTTGGATTCGACGCTGGTGATTTGGCACGGCGAGTTCGGCCGGCTGCCGATCTCACAGCGCATGTCGGGCCGCGATCACAACCCGTACGGCTTCACCGTGTGGATGGCCGGCGGCGGAACCAAGGGCGGCACAATTGTCGGCGCGACCGATGAGTTCGGGCTCGAAGCCGTCGACAAGCCCAAGAAGATTAACGATCTCCACGCGACGATTCTGCACCTCATGGGCTTCGATCACACGCGCCTTACCTACATGCACAACGGCCGATTCATGCGGCTGACGGATGTGGAGGGGGAAGTGATTAAGGAGATAGTAGCCTAGGAGTTGACATGCAAGTCCAATTCACGCAGGAACAGGAAACGCGCCTCTCGCAGTTCGCGCGTAACGCAGGTATGGAGCCGGAAGCGTTCGTCCGCGAGGCCGTCCTCCGCGTGCTTACCGAAGAGGAAGACTTTCACGCGGCCGTGCGCCTCGGAATCGAACAAGCGGATAAAGGCGAACTCATCGACGAGGCCGAGATGGCCGAGCGGTTTGAAAAAATTTTGCGGGGCTAGTGCGCATACGCTGGACGGCGGCTGCGGCGGAAGACTTGCAACAGATCGGTGATTACCTGCTTAGGAATTACCCACGTTTCCGGCAATCGACCCTCAAAAGAAACTACTCGGGCATTGCCAGTTTGCGGAGCTCTCCGTACCGGGGACGTCAGGGCGAAATACTCGGGACTCGCGAATTGGTGTTTTCACCACTGCCGTACGCGGCGGTCTACAGAGTCGGCGCGGCGACGATTGAAATCCTTCGCATACGGCACACGTCGAAGCGGTCTATGTAGCGAACCCCTCGCCCTCGACCTACAGCATCAACCGCTGATGCTCCTTCAGCACGCACCGGTCCATCACCACCTTAATCCCCGCCGCCCGCGCCTTCTCGGCCGCCGCGTCATGCACTACGCCCTCTTGCAGCCACAAATACCGCGCGCCTTTTGCAATCGCCTCGTCGACAATTCCCGGCACCGCATCGGATGTCCGAAAAACATTTACCATGTCGATTGATTCGGGCACTTCGCCCAACGTTCCGAAAGCCTTCTCGCCCAGCACTTCCGTTTCGGCTGGATTCACCGGCACGATGCGATACCCCTGCCGCTGCATATACGCCGACACGCCGTGACTCGGCCGCAGGCGCTTGCCGGAAAGCCCCACAACTGCGATCGTGCGACTCGAACGCAGCATCTCCAGAATGACGGCGTCGTCATTCATCGTCGGCCACTTTCAACTTCAGTGCCTTGAAGAATCGATTCAGCTCCGCCGGCTCCAGCGAACGAAACTCCTTATGCCGCAACGAGCCGAGTTCCAGAAACCCAATCTTCACGCGCTTCAACTTCTCGACTAAAATTCCGAAGTGCCGGAACATCATGCGGATCTGGTTCTGCCTGCCTTCGATCAGCTTGATCTCGTACCACGGATTGTCGGCGTGCTTCAATCGCACCAGTCCCGCGGGCGCAGTCTTCTTGCGGTGCAGATAGACGCCCTTGCGAAACTGACTCTCCTGCTCCTCTGTCAGCGTGCCATTCACCTTCACGACGTACGTCTTCACAAGCTCCGACTTCGCCGACATCACGGCGTTGGCGAACTCGCCGTCGTTGGTCAATAAAATCAGGCCTTCGGAGTTATAGTCCAGCCGCCCGACCGGATACACACGCGTCTTGACGCCCTTGAGCAGCGACATGATCGTCGGCCGCCCTTCGGGGTCGCTCGTTGTCGTCACATAACCCGCCGGCTTGTTGAGAGCCAGGTAGACGAACTCGCGCGGCGGCTGCAACAGCTTGCCGTCGACCTTGATGTGATCCTTGCCGAATTCAGCTTTCGTTCCAAGCTCGGTAACGATCTTGCCATTCAACGTCACGCGCCCTTCGAGTATCAACTGTTCGGCCTTGCGGCGACTCGCAACACCCGCGGTCGAGATGATTTTCTGTAAGCGCTCTTCGGCCATTTACGCCTCGGCCGCGGTATCGGCCGCCGCCGCCGCTTCTTCCGGCGTCGACGGTCCTTCGGTTCCTTCGGGCACTTCGTCTTCGCTGAACGCCAGACGCCGCAGCTCTTCGAACTCTTTCAGCGTCGGCAACTCGGCGATACTCTTCAATCCGAACTGAACGAGAAACTCCTTTGTCGTCTTGTAGAGGATCGGCTTGCCAATGACGTTCTTGCGGCCCGCGGTTGTGATGAGCTTGCGATCAAGCAGCGTCTTCAAGACGCCGCCGCCTTGTACACCGCGGATTTCGAGAATCTCCGGCGCCGTAATCGGCTGCTTGTAGGCGACGACAGCCAGCGTCTCCAGCGCCGCGCCGGTTAACTTCAATGGCGGTTTCAAATTCTTGACGAACTGGCGCACGGCTTCGTGATGCTCGGGCTTGGTAGCCATCTTGAAGCCACCAGCGATTTCGCGAATCTGCAATCCGCGCTCGGCGGCGTTGTAGTCGTTGACAAGTTGCGCCAGCGCGGCATCTACGCGTTCCTGGGCCTGGCCCAGCGCCTGTGCCAACTGCTTGGCCTCCAGAGGCTCTTCGGTGATGTAGATGACCGCTTCGAGTATCGCCTTCAATTCGACTTCGCCCAGTTCGACGGGCGCTGGCGGGGCTTCGGCATCCGCGTTTACTTCGGGCTCGGGCTGCGCGGCCTCTTCCAGCGGGGCTGCGGCGGGCTGCGTCTCTTCCTGCTTGATCTCTTCCGGCTCCATGGCCTACTTGTATTCCTCTTCCAGCCGCGCGACCGTCTCGTCGTTGGCGGCGAACTCTTCAAAATTCTTGTGGCGCTTCAACCCGATATCGCCGAATGCCTCCTGCTGCACCAGCGTCACGGCCTGATTTTTCACCAGTTCGAGAATCGCGAGAAACAACACGATCATCGCACCGCGCGAGCGCTGCCGCTCGAACAGTTCCGTCGCCGAGACCGACTCGTGCGCTTTGACTGAACGCAGCACGTTCCGCAGGTAGACGATCATGTCGGGTACGGTGACGTCTTCCTTGGTGATCTCGAATTGCGGCCGGTTCTTGGCGCGTTCGAGCACCTTCTGCAGCGTCTGTACCAGGTCGAACAACGTGACGGCGAGACCGGGCTCATCGGCGTCGCTCAGAAATTCCTTCAGTGCCGGATTCGACCACGCGGCCTCTTCCATCAGTCGCTTCTGCTGCAACATCTCGGCGGCGTTCTTGAACCGCTCGTGTTCGAGCAGCCGGTCGACCAACTCTTGGCGCGGATCGCCCTCGGGGTCCATCTTCTCCAACTCGGGATCGCGCGGCAGCAGCATCTTCGATTTGATGTGAATCAAGGTCGATGCCATATAGACGAACTCCGCACTCAACTCCATGTCCATCTCGACAGCCTTTTGCACGTACTCCAGGTACTGGGAGGTGATGCGGGCGATCGGGATGTCGTAGATATTGATCTGTTGTTTGCGGATCAGATCCAGGAGAAGGTCCAGCGGGCCTTCATACTGTTCCAGGTGAACATTGAGCGGAGACGACACTACTTAACAGGGTAACAAAATCAGGGTTTCGAAGGCTTCTTCGTCCACTCGGTAATCCAGTCGAGAAAGTGTTTGTGCCACACCGCGCTGTTTTGCGGTTTGAGAATCCAGTGCCCTTCATCGGGGAACAGCAGCAGCTTTGACGGCACCTTCTTCAACTGCAGCGCCGTGTAGAGTTGCAGGCCTTGGCCTACCGGAACGCGGTAATCCAGATCGCCGTGTATCACCAGCGTCGGCGTTTGAAACTCGCTCACATAATGGCTTGGCGACCACTTCGCATACGACTCCGCGTTGTCCCACGGCATGCCCCGGAACTCCCACATCGGAAACCACAACTCCTCGGTCTCGCCCGCCATGCTGCGCAGGTCGAACACGCCCGCGTGCGAAACGAACGCTTTGAATCGCTGCGTGTGGCCGAGCATCCAGTTCACCATGTAGCCGCCATAGCTGCCACCCGCCGCGGCGAATCGCCCGGCGTCGGCCCACGGCTGTGCCGCCACATGGTCGACCGTCGCCATGATGTCTTCGTAGACCTTTCCGCCCCAGTCGTTGTTGATCTCATCGGTGAATTTTTGACCGTAGCCGGTCGAACCGCGTGGATTCGGCATCACAACCACGAATCCCGCTGCCGCGAAGACTTGCGGATTCCAGCGGTAGCTCCACGATTCATGCCACGCGCCTTGCGGGCCGCCGTGAATGAAAAACAATACCGGGTACCTTTGTTTCGAGTCGAAATCGGGCGGTTTCAACACAAAGCTATGAACCTTTGCTCCCTCGGCGCCTGTAACGGTGATGTCCTCAAATGCCGGCAACGTCAGTCCGCCTATCACGCCGTCATTCAGCTTGGCCAGCGGCACGGGCTTGTTATCGGAAGAATGAACCTTGAAGATTTCCACCGGCTTGGAGCCGGTTTGCATCGTGTAGATCATTGTCTTGCCGTCGGGAGTAAGTTGAACGTCGTCATAGGTCGCGCTGCCGGAAACGATTGACCGTGCCCCGCCGCTCCCATTGACTGCGAACATCTGAATGCTCTGCCGGCCGCGGTCTTCAACCGTAAAAAACAGACGCGTCGAATCGGGCGACCACGAGACACTTTGCACCGACCGGTCCAGCGTCTCGGTCAAATCGCGAACGCTTCCGCTCGATCGTTGAATCAGAAACAGCCGCCAGCGGTCGCTTTCATAGCCCGCCGTTTTCTGGCCGCGCCAAGCCAGCCACTGGCCGTCGGGTGAATAAACCGGCCCCACATCGGCGCCCGCTGTGATCGTGATTTTGCGCGGTTCGCCGCTCTCCGGCGAAACAGTCCAAAGTTCGCTGTTGGTCGACAGCGCCTGATCGTTCTCGCCATTCATCACATAGCAGACTTCTTTTGAATCCGGGGAGATCGCATAACCGTCCTGGCCGCCGAGCGAGAACGTCGGGACGTCGAACCGGCCGGGCGTGAGGTCCTTCACCGCGCCGCCGCCGATATCGGCCATCATCAAATGGCTGCGGCGTTTCGACTGATACGTATTCCAGTGTCGATAGAGCAGCGACGTGTACACGCGCGCCTTTGACTTCGACTCTTTCTCTTCCTTCAGCATGCGCTCGTTGCAGGCTTCGTCGTTGCATTCCGGATAGACTTCGCTCAGGAACAGAATGCGTTTGCCGTCCGGGAAGGGAAGCACGCCCGACGCTTCCGTCGCGAGTTTGGTGACCTGCTTCTGCGCGGAACCATCGGCGTTCATGATCCATACCTGTGACGAACCGCCTCGATCGGAAACAAACAGCAGTCGCTTGGAATCGGGCGACCAGCGAGGCCGGTCGTTGGAGCCCTCCGACGTAACGGCTTTGGGCGAAGAGCCGTCAAGCGTAACGGTATAGATCTGCGTAGTCTTCTTGTTCGCGGCCAGATCGACACGCTGCGCCGCGAAGGCAACGGTCTTCCCGTCGGGCGAAAGTTGAGGGTCCGATATGCGCTGAATGCGCATGAGCGTTTCAACGTCGAGAGTGGCGGCAATCGCGGCAAAGGCAGTGCAGAAGGTGAGACGCCAAAGCATGGTTTTATTGTAGATGACGGCGGTGGTGGTAGCGTTACAATACGTTTCTCGGTATGCAACTATTCAGGAAAAACATACATAGGACTATAACAATTTCATGGATAGAGGTTCCATGAAAATCCGTCATCGGAATGTCATGCATGAAAAACTGATACCCTAGTATAAGAATTTCCTGTATGGACCTCATCGACCGCACCCGTCTTCGTGATGAGATTCGAATGCTCATACGCTCCAACGCGGTGACGGCGATCTTGGGCCCACGTCAATGCGGAAAGACGACCCTGGCGCGCATGATGGCCGCCGAACGGCTATCGATGTGGCTCGATTGCGAAGACCCGCTCTCCAAAGCGCGTCTCAAGGAACCGATGCGCTTGCTCGAAAGTGCGCGCGGGCTCGTCGTTATCGACGAGATTCAATTCATGCCGGAACTGTTCCCGATTCTCCGCGTGCTCGCCGACCGGAGGCCGCAGAAGGCAAAGTACCTGATTCTCGGCAGCACGTCGCCAGAACTGGCGACGCAAGCCGGAGAGTCGCTGGCGGGGCGCGTCGCCTATTTACCTA
>VFZQ01000026.1 GCA_016871135.1 Acidobacteriota bacterium
TGCTCAAAGACTAAAACGCATACCGCAGCGCGAACTGAATCTCTCTCGCCGGCCGCGTATTCGAAATCGCGCCAAAGTTGTTCGCCGTCCGATTGCCGTTCGGCGGATCGAAGTTCGTCTTGTTGAAGAAGTTGAACGCTTCCATCCGGAACTCCACCTTGTGTCCTTCGATAACGCGGAAGTCCTTGTGCAAGCCGAAGTTCATCTGATTAAAACTTGGTGCGCGGACGATGTTCCGGCCCGCGTTGCCAAACGGCTGCGACACGTCAGTCGGTTCCAACACCGTCGCACGGTTCAACCATCCCGCGGGCGAGCGCTGCCCCTCGGGCAGAACGGGGTTGCCGGTGATGTTCGGGCGATACGTCGGTGCTCCGGACACCTGGAAGGCAGCCGAGGGGCCGTAGCTCAAGTTGACCGGAACGCCGCTGGTCGAAAAGTTGATGATCGAGACGCGCCAGCCGCCGGCGATGGCATCGACGCCGCGACTCCACGAATCGCCGAACTTTCGGCTCTTGCCGAACGGAAGATCGTAAAGGAACGTCGTCGTATTGTTGAACGGCTGGTCGTAACCGGAGAGCCCCTTCTCGTTTTCGAGCGCGCGGAAATTGACTCGGGAGTTGTCGCCGTTGCCTGACTCGAGGTGGCCCGAGGCGTTATCGATCGCCTTCGAGAACGTGAACGAATTTAGGAAGTACATGCCGCCGGAGAAGCGTTTCTCGATCTTCGACTGGAAGGCGTGGTAGTCGAGGAAGCCGCCAGGAAACGCGGTCTGGATGAAGCCGTATGCCTGCAGCGGCCGCCTGGCCTGCAGCGCCAGATTCTGGCCGACTACATTCGGCCGCGCCTGGTTGAAATCGCCCAGGATCATGAGCTTGTTCGCTGCGGTGCCGACGTAACCGACATCCAGCACCCAGCCCTTCATCAACTCCTGTTGAATCGTCACGTGCCAGTTCTGGTTATATGCCGACCGCAGGTCTTTCGGAATGTGATTGGTGCGCGTGTTCACCTGCCGGATGTTCGCCAGCGAAAGGAAGTTCGTCGGATAGCCCTGTTCGGTACGACGGAAACAGGTGCCCGGGCCCTGCGCCTGGCTGGTGCAGAGCGGCAAACCATTGGCAAACGCGGGTGGAAGCTGCGCGTCCACGGTGGGATTCAAAATGAACGGCAGATTGTACGCCAACAGGTTCTCGCCGCCCATGCGGTTGAAGTGCACGTAGCTGACGCCGTAAGCCGCGCGGATGACCGTCTTCGGCAGAACCGTATACGCCATGCCGATGCGTGGCGCCCAGTTATTCCCATCGGGATTGACGAGCGCGCGATCGTAGAGTGATCCGTCCTTGGCCAGGATCGTCGTGTTCGTCGATGGATCGAAGTTCGCGATTGCGTTCGTCGCTTCAAACTGCGGCGTCGCGAATTCGTAGCGGATGCCGACATTCAGAGTCAGCTTGCGCGACACCTTGAAGTCGTCCTGGAGATAGAAGAAGTGCATCCACTGACGGTAATTCACGATGTTTGGCGAGTTGAGCGCGAACTGGTTGCGCGCGCCGTAGAAAAAATCGTTGAGGAACTGCAAGTTGTTGTTGGCCGTGCCGGGAACTTGCGAAAAGCGCCCGTTGTAAACGTCGCGGCCCGACTTCGGATTGAAATCGTCGATCTCGGTGGACACGCGCTGATACTCCCAGCCGGCCTTCAGCGAATGGCGGCCGAGGACCTTTACGTAGTTGACCTTCGGATTAAACACGTCGGGGTTCTGAAATTGCGGATTGGACTCCTGTACGCCGAACGCCGAGTAGCCATTGACGGCTTGGCGATAAACGCCGCCGGCGAAGCGCTTGTCGGTGGGCGCATTCGGGATGCCGATCTTCTCTGCCAGCGTGCCGGTGCCAACGAACACGGGGAACTTACCGCCATCGGACCGGCTATAGCCGAGCCGGAATTCGAGGATACTGGTCGGGTTCACGGTCCAGGATGTACCAAACGCCAACTGCCGGTTTTCGACGCGGACGTTGCCGTTCGAATCGCCGCCGGAGGGACCCGGGAGTGCGGGCGGTTCGAAGTTCTCCATCAACCGGTGCGAATAACGGCCGAAGGCGTTCAGCTTCGACGAAAAATAGTGATCGTAGCGGAAGTCGCCCTTGTCGGTCTTGTCAGTGCGCAGAGGTTGCGACTCGAAGTTGTTCGAAAGACCGGGGCGGTTCGGATCGGGCAGGCCGGCCAGCACCTCGCGCGCCCAGCGCGTGATCTGCGTCTGCGGCACAACGCCGTTGGGGATCACCGTGCCGTCGAGCGGATTGCGCACGGAAATACCGAGGTTGCCGTTCATTTCGGCGCGGGTTGGCAGCGTCGAAAACGTGATGCGCTTGGTGTTCCGGCGGTAGCCTTCGAAGTCGCCGAAGAAGAAGCTCTTGTCCTTCTTGATCGCGCCGCCAAACGCCGCACCGTACTGGTTCTGAATGAGCGTGGGCTTCTGATTGTTGACGGGCTTGAAGAACCCGGTGGCGTTAAGTTTGGTGTTGCGAAGATACTCCCACGCCGAGCCGTGGAAGGAGTTCGTGCCACTGCGGATCGAGGCGTTGATCACGGCGCCGCCGGCGCGTCCGAACTCGGCCGAGAAGTTGTTGGTCTCCAAGCGGAACTCCTGCACCGAATCGGGCGAAAGCTGCACGACCTGATTCGAAAAGCCTTGGTTCGACGTGCCGTAGGCGTTGTTGTCCACGCCGTCGATGACGAAGTTGTTCTGCGAGCTGCGCATGCCGTTGACGTTGAAGGAAGCGTCGCGGGTATCGGCGATGGAACTGCGGCGCACGCCGGGCGCAAGCAGCGCCAGGTCCGCGTAAGCGCGGCCGTTGAGCGGGAGATTCACAACCTGTTGCGTGCCGACAACGGTGCCGCGCGAAGAGGTATCGGTTTCCAGAACCGCAACGGCATCGGTGACGGTGATGCTCTCGCTGGTCGAGCCGACTTCGAGCTTCAGATCCACGCGCTGCCGGGCGTTCACGGTGACGCTGAACGTATTGGCGACCGCGGATTTGAATCCCTTCGCCGTGCCTTCGAGTTTGTACGAGCCGGCCTTGACGTTAAAGAACTGATAGCTGCCCGCCGTATCGGTGACGGCCTTCTGCTGCACGCCGGTCTGCGTGTTGGTCAGCGTGACTTCGGCGCCGGCGATGCCGCCCCCGCTCGCATCCTGAACGCTGCCGAGCACCTGTGCGGTATCGAACTGCGCGAGCAACAAGGCGGTGGCAAGCGCGGCCAGCGCAAACAATTTCTTCATGGCGAGATCTCCTCGATTTAGACTATCGTCTCTTTATTGCAGCACCGTCGCGGCGCGGTGGCAAGTAGGTCGCCGCAAGCGAGTTGATGGTTGATATATACTACCGACTGTCTCTGTGGTTTTTCATTCTTCCGAAAAGGGGTTCCCATGAAGTGCAGTTCGTCTAAGTTGACGTTGGCGCTGTTGATTCTAGTGAGTCTGTCGGGCTCGTCTTTGAGCGCCCAGACCGTGGCCGGACAGATCTCCGGTCTGGTGACCGATCCCTCCGGCGCGTCGATCGCCGATGCGAGTGTGGTCGTCACCGATCTCGATCGTAATGTAAACTTCCGCTCAACTTCGAATGAGAGTGGCTTCTATCTCGTGTCTCCGCTGCCGCCAGGCCGCTACAAGCTGCGCGCGGAGAAAGCCGGCTTCCGGGCGTACCAAGTTGAACTCGTACCGATCGCCACACAACAGAAAGCCGAAGTCAGCATCTCGCTGCAAGTCGGCGCGGTATCGGAAAGCGTCACCGTGACGGGTGGCGCGCAGTTGGTGGATACCACCACCGCCACGCTCAGCGGCGTTGTCGAGAATAAACGCATCATCGACCTGCCGCTCAACGGACGCAACGTATTTTCGTTGGCCTGGGCCACCGCGGGTGTCTTCCCGCAGCGTCCCGCGGCCGGCAGCGCCAACGAGGGATTCCACTCCATCGGCATCTTTACTGTGAATGGCGGGCGTGATTCGTCGAATGCCATCCTGATGGACGGCGTGCCGGTGACGATGAACTCGAACACGGCGAATATGAACGCAAACTCCGCCGTGCCATCGGTGGAAGGCGTCGAAGAGTTCCGCATCCAGACCAACTCCTACAGCGCCGAGTACGGCCGTTCCGGCGGCGGCGTTCTCACCATCGCCACAAAGTCCGGCACCAACACGCTGCATGGCAGCCTCTTCGAATTCGTACGCAACAGCAGAATGGACGCTAACAACTGGTTCGCCAACGCGAGCGGCGCGCGGTTGGCTACCTTCCAGCGCAACGAATTCGGCGCCAGTTCCGGCGGCCCGCTTGTGATTCCGAAAGTCTACGACGGTCGCAACAAGACCTTCTGGTTCGCGGTGTACGAAGGACGCCGGCAACGTTCGGCCTCCACTCGCTTCTTCACGCTGCCCACCAACGAACAGTTGGCCGGCGACTTTTCCAAAACGCTGACCGCCAACGCCGCGCTGCGCAATATCTACGATCCGATGTCGACCACGCCAGACCCCGCCCGCCCCGGCCAATTCTTGCGTACGCCCTTTGCCGGCAACCGCATTCCGGTCAATCGCTTCGACCCCGTCGCCGCCAACGTCTTGAAGTTCTATGGCCCCCGTCCCAACCTGCCGGGGCAACCGAATACGGGCCAGAATAACTTCTTCTTCCAAGGCAAGGCGCCGACCGACGTGAACCGCGCGACTTCCAAAGTCGATCACAACTTCAACGAGAACCAGCGCATCTTCTTCCGGTACTCCATCTTCCAGAACGAGAACTCGCAGCCTGAATTGTGGGCCGGTCCGGGTTGTCCCGATGGCGGCTGCTACTCCAACTACGAGCGGTTGCAGAATTTCGCGATCGACTATAGCTGGACGATGAATCCGACGACGTTGCTCAGCTTACGCTACGGCTTCGCCCGCTCGATTCTCGACCGCGGAAGTTGGCACAAAAACTTCAGGCCGACGTCTTTGGGCCTGCCCGCCATTGTCGAGGCTGGCGCGGATCTGCTGGTGTTCCCCGAGTTCTCCGTCGAAGAAATGACAATGCCCGGTTTGCTCCACCACTGGAACTTCCGCTCCGCCAATCAATCGCACACGATTGTGGGAACGCTTTCAAAAGTGTTGGGCAGCCACAGCTTGAAAGCGGGTACCGAACTGCGCGAGAACCTGATCAACCACATGCAGGCGCCTTGGAGCTTGAACTTCAGCTTCAACCGCGCGATGACACAGGGTCCGGATCCGCGCGTCGTCTCGGCCACCGGCGGATTTGGGTTCGCGTCGTTCCTGTTGGGAACCGGCTCCGGCGGCAACGAAGTACATGGCATTCGACCCGCGCTCGAAAGCAAGAGCTATGGCTTCTACCTCCAAGATGACTGGAAGGTCAACCGGAAACTAACGCTGAATCTCGGTCTGCGCTGGGACTTCGAGACCGGCCTGACGGAACGCTATGACCGCTACTCGGTGTTCGATCCCTCGGCCGTGCATCCGTTGAGCCAGCGGACCGGTTTGAATCTGCGTGGCGGTTGGACCTTCGCGAATAAGGGCGGCCGCGGTCGCACACTGAAGGACATCGAGTGGGGTAAGATCGCGCCGCGTATCGGCCTTGCCTATCAGTTGGGGCCGAAGACCACGCTCCGCGCCGGCGGCGGAATCTTCTACACAATGGCCACCTATGGCGCCAACAACTATGGAACGGCGCCCTTCCGTGCCGCCACTCCCTGGGTAGCCAGTATCGACGGCGTCACGCCAAACGACCTGCTCCGCAATCCGTTCCCGAACGGCGTGTTGCAGCCGGAAGGTTCGGTCAACGGCCTCGGCGCCGCGCTCGGCCAGGGCGTCGGTTCGCCCATCCCTTCGACGATGACGACTCCGTACAACTCGCAATGGAACTTCTCGATCGGCCAGGAGCTCGGCGGAGGAATGGTTCTCGACCTTGCCTATGCCGGGAACAAGGGCACCCACCTGCCCCTGCCCTGGCAGATGGATCAACTGGCCGACGCGCAGATCCGTCCCAACGCCGGGCTACTCGATACCGTGCCGAACCCGTTCTTCGGGCTCATTCCAGTGGGTGCCTTGTCGAACCGGAACGTGCAGCGAGGTGAGCTGTTGACGCCCTATCCGCAATATCCCGGCGTTTCTTTCGCCGGCACGTCGTGGGGCAACTCCAACTTCCACAGCCTGCAGGTGACGTTTAAGAAACGGTTCTCCAGCAATGGAACCGTCGTCGTGGCCTATACGTGGTCCAAGTTGATCGCCGATGGCGGTGACAACGCCTGGGATTCGGCCGGCTTCCGCAATTTCAATTGCCGGGCATGCGAGCGGTCGATCTCGCCTTATTCCTATCCGCACCGGATTGTCACGACCTCGACCTACGAACTCCCGTTCGGCAAAGGCAAACAGTTCGGCTCGAACTGGAACGGCTTCATGAACGCCGTACTCGGCCAGTGGCAGGTGAACGGCATCATGACCCTCAGTTCCGGATCCCCGCTGCAGATGCTCACCACGGGCAACACCAGCTTCTCGTTCGGTGGAGGTCAACGGCCCGATTCGACCGGACGCGACGCCCGCCTCGACAACCCGACGCTCAACCGCTGGTTCGACACCGATGCGTTCCGGTTGCCGGCGCAATACACCTTTGGCAATATGGGCCGCATGCATCCGAACCTCCGCAGCGACTTCGTTGAAATGCTCGACCTGTCGGTCTTCAAGCGCTTCAACATCGTCGGCGAACGCGTTGCGCTCGAGCTCCGCGGCGAGAGCTTCAACGCGTTGAATCACCCCGTGTTCGGTTCGCCGAACACGACGGTGGGCAATGCGCAGTTCGGCCGCGTCGCCGGTACGGCGAACGCGCCGCGCCAAACGCAATTCGCACTCAAGCTGCTCTGGTAAGACTGCATCGCATCAGCAAACGCGGGCCGCCTTCGAAGGCGGCCCGCGTTTGCTTTGATGAGTGATAAGATAATCGGTCTATGTCGCAGATCAAAGGTCCCGGATTGTTCCTTGCCCAATTCATGGGTGACGCTGCTCCCTTCAACTCGCTGCCGAACATTTCGGCGTGGGCGAAGTCGCTCGGCTACAAAGGCATTCAGTTGCCTTCCTGGGACGCGCGGATCATGGATCTAGCCAAGGCCGCTGAATCGAAGACCTACTGCGACGAGCTGAAGGGCCAGGCCAACGGCCTCGAATTCACCGAACTCGCCTCGCACCTGCAAGGGCAGTTGGTCGCCTCGCACCCGGCCTACGACGAGATGTTCGATATTTTCGCCGCGCCCGAAGTGCGGGGCAATCCCGCCGCCCGCAGCGCATGGGCCACCGAGCAGTTGAAGCTCGTCATTAAGGCGTCGCGCAACCTCGGTCTGTCGGTGACGCCGTCGTTCACCGGCGCGCTGCTGTTTCCCTATATCTACCCGTGGCCGCAGCGGCCCGCGGGCCTCGTCGAAGAAGGATTCAAAGAACTCGCCAAGCGCTGGAAGCCGATCCTCGAATGCGCCGAAGAAAACGGCGTCGACTTCGCTTACGAACTGCACCCCGGCGAAGACTGCTACGACGGCGCGACGTTTGAGATGTTCCTCGAAGCCACCGGCAACTCGGCCCGCGTCAACATCAACTACGATCCCTCGCACTTCATTCTGCAGTGCCTCGACTACGTCGGCTTCATCGACATCTACGCCTCGCGCATCAAGGCGTTCCACGTTAAGGATGCCGAGTTCCGTCCGTCGGCCAAGGCCGGCGTGTACGGTGGATACCTCGGCTGGAAAGAGCGCCCCGGCCGCTTCCGTTCGCTCGGCGACGGGCAGGTCGATTTCAAGCAGATCTTCTCGCGCCTGACCGCGGGCGGCTACAGTTCATGGGCCGTGCTCGAATGGGAGTGCTGCTTCAAGGACGCCGCGCAAGGCGCCGCCGAAGGCGCCCCGTTCATCGCGTCGCACCTGATCGACGTCCCCGCCAAAGCCTTCGACGACTTCGCCGGCGCCGATTCCGACACCGCGCGGAACCGGAAGATTCTCGGGCTGGGGTAGTTGAGGTCGAGTACAATCGTTCATAGGTTGCCGAAAACTGCCGATAAAACAACTCGGAAGAGGATGAGCGCCCAAGGTTCACGGCGATTGCTTGGTGTCGATTTGTTCGCTGGCGCAGGCGGAATGAGTCTCGGCTTCGAGCAAGCCGGCGTCGATGTCGCCGCTGCCGTGGAATACGATCCGATCCATTGCGGCGTTCACGAGTACAACTTCCCGGACTGCGCTGTAATCTGCAAGAGCGTCGCCGACGTTGACGCTCAGCTTATTCGTTCAATGTCGCGGATCGGAGACAACGAAGTCGACGTCGTGTTCGGAGGGGCGCCTTGCCAGGGCTTCAGCATGATCGGCAAACGCGCACTCGACGATCCTCGGAATTCGCTGGTCAAACACTTTGTCCGCATTGTGGCGGAACTCAAAGCCAAGTACTTCGTCTTCGAAAACGTCCGCGGCTTGACGCTTGGCGCACACAAGAAATTTCTCGACGAGATAATTTCTGAGTTCTCGGCGTCGGGGTACGATGTTCTGGACGACTATCGTGTGCTGAACGCATCCGAGTATGGGGTGCCGCAGAGCCGGCAGCGCCTGTTCCTGTACGGGGCTCGAAAGGGCTATCGGCTGCCGTCATATTCGAGTCCGACCCACCAACCGCCTTCGAAGAAGGGCGCGCCCGTTTGTGTGGACATGTTTCGAAACGCGACTCCAAACGTGTGGGAGGCGATTTCCGATTTGCCGGAAGCCGACGACTTCGACGAGTTGCTCGAGCGGGACTGGGTACGTACGCGATTCAAGCCACCTTCCCCGTATGCCGGAACGTTGAGGGACCCTTCATCCGACGCTCGGAATTTTGCACCGCCCAGGGAGATAGAACCCGATCTCCTAACTTCCAGCATGCGGACGGTGTACTCAGACCTTTCGAAGGACCGGTTTGGCCGCACCGCTCACGGCGACACCGAACCAGTCAGCAGGTTTCTCAAGCTCGATCCGAAGGGATTGTGTAATACGCTTCGGGCCGGTACAGCGAGTGATCGAGGCGCGTTCACTTCGCCGCGTCCGATTCACCCGTACTCGCCGCGCTGTATTACGGTGAGAGAGGCCGCGCGGCTCCACTCGTATCCAGATTGGTTTCGATTTCACGTGACGAAATGGCACGGCTTTCGGCAAATCGGCAATTCGGTGCCGCCGTTGCTTGCCCGTACGGTGGCTTCCCGAGTTGTCGAGTGTTTAGGAGAATCGATCGTGAGGCCGGAGCATGTCGTCCGGCTCTCGCGTCCCGAGTTACTCGGGATGGATATGTCGGCGGCAGCCGCGTACTTCGGCGTGCCATTCGATACGATCCCGCAACGCAACCGTCAATTCGGTACAGGTTCATGAGTAAGCGGAAGCCGAACCGTTATGCTGCAATCATCGCGCGTGTTTTCTCTCGGCACTACACCGAAGGCGCAAAGGCTTTCGAGTTTTCTCGCGAGGAGATTGAAGATATAGCCAAGTCGCTTCGTATCGAACTGCCGAAGAATCTTGGGGATCTGATCTACTCGTTTCGATTTCGGACCAGCTTACCTGAAGGAATTTTGGCAACGGCGCCGCCCGGCCAAGAATGGACAATCAAGTTGGCCGGGCAGGCGAGGTACCGATTCGTTCTCGGGGTTATCGTTCGAATCGTTCCGCGGCCGGATCTCCTTGCGATCAAGATACCCGATGCGACGCCGGAACTGCTAGCGGCTCACGCACTAACCGACGAGCAGGCTCTGTTGGCGAAAGTCAGGTACAACCGGCTGGTCGATATTTTTCTCGGTGTCGCGGCCTATTCGTTACAGAACCACCTTCGGACCACTGTGAAGTTCATCGGGCAGATCGAAGTCGACGAAGTCTATTTGGGTGTGAACAAGCACGGAAAGCAGTTTGTAATACCCGTACAGGCGAAGGGAGGGAGCGATCATCTCGGCGCCGCCCAAATCGAACAAGACATAGCCTGTTGCGCCGAGAAATTTCCCAACTTGATGTGCCGTCCGATTGCGGCGCAGTTCATGCCCGGAGAAGTGATCGCCTTGTTTGAACTAGTGTTGAGCGATGGAGTAGTGAAGGTGGTGGAAGAAAAACACTACAAATTGGTGCCGGCGGCGGATATTCGCGCCGAGGATCTGCTGCGTTACGCGGAATCGTAATCGAATCGAGAGGCAGTAGTGGACCACGTCAGGCCAGAAGTTCGGTCAAAGATCATGGCGGCCGTTCGGAGCCGCGACAACGCCTCGACCGAGGCCGTCGTGGGAAAGTGGCTTTGGGCCGCGGGTCTGCGTGGTTATCGTAAGCACTGGAACATCGACGGCCGGCCCGACTTCGCTTGGCCGGGACTCAAGATAGCCGTCTTCGTTGACGGTTGTTTTTGGCATGGGTGCCGGTGCAAACGGTTACCGAAATCCAATGTTGATTTTTGGAGGTCCAAGATTGATGCAAACCGGCGTCGGGACAGGCGAGTCTCCAGACGGCTTCGCCGGTTGGGTTGGGCGGTCGTTCGAGTCAAGGAGTGTCAAATTCGAAGGGGAAGCGGTTTAGAAGTCATTTGCCGAATCGTCAATGCGCGGCGTCCCGCCAACTCCGCAACGGTGCCTCTCAGGACGTATTCAGCGGCTGCGTGATTGCCAACTCCGCGCGCGTCAACATCAACTACGATCCGTCGCACTTCATCCTGCAGTGCCTGGACTACGTCGGCTTCATCGACATCTACGCCTCGCGCATCAAAGCGTTCCACGTCAAGGACGCCGAGTTCCGTCCATCGGCCAAGGCTGGCGTATACGGCGGCTACCTCGGCTGGAAAGAACGCCCCGGCCGTTTCCGTTCGTTGGGCGACGGGCAGGTCGACTTCAAACAGATCTTCTCGCGCCTCACCGCGGGCGGCTATAGCTCGTGGGCCGTGCTCGAGTGGGAGTGCTGTTTCAAGGACGCCGCGCAGGGTGCCGCCGAAGGCGCGCCCGTCATCGCCTCGCACTTGATCGACGTCCCCGCCAAAGCCTTCGACGACTTCGCCGGCGCCGATTCCGACACCGCGCGGAACCGGAAGATTCTCGGGCTCGCTTAACCCCTAGACCTGCTACACTCTGGGCATGAGTACCGCGACATTGCTGTCCGTCGACGAATATCTCGCCACGAGCTATCGCCCGGATTGCGACTACGTCGATGGTGTGCTTATTGAGCGCAACGTGGGACAAAAAGACCACTCCAACATCCAGGGCGCGCTGAAAGTGTGGTTCTGGACCAACCGTCGCCGCTTACGGTTGAAAGCCTTCACCGAGCAGCGCGTTCGCGTCAACTCCCGCAGATTCCGGGTACCGGATGTGTGCGTTACCTCGCTTCCCGAGCCGGACGAACAGATCTTCTCCCAACCGCCATACATCTGCATCGAAGTCGATTCGCCAGACGATACGCTCGCACGGACGCAGGCCAGACTGGATGACTATCTCGAGATTGGTGTGGAAAACATCTGGCGCATCGAGCCCTCGACTGGCCGGGGTTGGCGAATCACACCCGATGGGCAACTCGAAGCGAAGGATGGAATCCTCCGCACCACCGACGGCCGCGTCGAACTGCCCATCGCCGAACTCTTCACCATTGACGACTAGTGCCCAAAGCCGATAAGATCGGCTTGCCATGAAACTCATCGTCGCCGTTTTCGCACTCTCGCTCGCTGCCCAGCCAGCGCTGCCGATCAAGCTCGTCTCCGAATGGGCCAAGCTGCCCAAGGGTATGTACATCGGCGAGTGCTGCGGCGTCAGCGTCGATAAAGACGACAACGTCTGGGTCTTCCATCGCGGCAAGTCGCCGATCATGAAGTTCGACAAGACCGGCAAGCTGCTCGACCACTGGGACGGCGCGCCGATTACTTCGTCGCACGGCATCAAGGTCGATCCCGAGGGCAACATCTGGACCGTCGACGTCGCCGGACACAACATCAAGAAATTCTCGCGCGATGGCAAGCTGCTGATGCACATCGGCAACCCGGGCGGCTCGCCTGGCACCAACGAAAGCAAGGACGCATTTAACCGCCCCACGGGCATCGCCTTCCTGCCCAATGGCGACTTCTGGGTCTCCGACGGCTACGTCAACTCGCGCGCCGTGAAGTTCAACAAAGATGGCGAGTACGTCATGCACATCGGCGGCAAGAAGGGCAAAGCCGACGGCGAGTTCGACACCGCGCACGACGTCGCCCTCGACGCCCGTGGCCGCGTCTACGTCGCCGATCGAGAAAACCACCGCGTGCAGATTTATTCCCCGGACGGCAAGCTCATCGGCAAATGGACCGGCGTCGGCTCGCCCTGGGGCCTCGCGTTTAACCCGAAAGATTCGACCATGTTTGTCGCCGACGGCTACGCCAACCGCGTGTTGAAGGTGAACCTGGAAGGTCAGGTGCTCGGGTCCTACGGCCAGTACGGCAAGATCCCCGGCCGCTTCGACTTCATCCACCACATCGCCGTCGACTCCCAGGGAAACCTCTACGCCGCCGAGATCAAGAACTGGCGCGTACAGAAGTTCGCCTGGCAGAACTAAACACGCCGGTCAAAACTGAGATACACTTGCGTTAGCGGATGGAGAGTCGAATCCGGGTACTTATCGCCAAGCCGGGGCTTGATGGCCACGATCGAGGCGCTAAGGTAATCGCCCGGGCTCTTCGCGACGCGGGGATGGAGGTCATCTATACTGGCCTCCGGCAGACGCCAGAAATGATCGTCACCGCCGCGCTGCAAGAAGACGTCCAGGTGATCGGCCTTTCGATTCTCTCCGGAGCGCACATGGCAGTCGTCCCGCGTGTGTTGCAGCTCCTCCGCGAGAAAGAAATGGAGGATGTGGCCGTCATCGTTGGCGGAATTATCCCCGACGAAGACGCCCGCGAATTGAAACATCTCGGCGCCGCCGCCGTATTTCCCCCCGGCTCATCGCTTGAAGAAATCGTGGCGTTCGTGCGTCAGGCCGCCCAGCCCGCGTAAGACCGCCCAACGAACGGCGCACCGAGTACATCCAAGGAACGCTCATGCAGGAACGACAGAATATAGCTGTATTTGTTGATTACGACAACATCGAGATCGGCGTGAAGAGCACGCTGCGCCGTGAATTCGCCGTCTCGCTTTGTCTCGATGCGTTGAAGGAACGCGGCGACATCGTCGCCAAGTTCGCCTACGCAAACTGGTCGCGTCAGGAAGGCGCGGTCCGTCAGATGGCCGAAAACGCCGTTCAAATGGTTCAGCGCCTCCCATCGCCGCGCGGCGACAAAAACGGCGCCGACATTAACCTGGCCCTCGACGCGCTCGAGATGGCCTTCACCCACAAAAACGTCAACGCCTTCGCCATCATCTCCGGCGACAGCGACTTTATCCCGCTCGTCAACAAGCTCAAGGCCTACGGCAAGATGATCTATATCGTCGGCGGCAAGGCCTTCACCTCGACGATTCTCCAGCAGAACTGCCACGAGTTCATCTCCTACGAGTCGCTGCTCGACGACGGCAAGTATCAGCCCCGTGAAGCCGCGCCTCGCCAGGAGCGCTCGCAACAACAGCCGCCACAACAAACCCAGCAGCAGCAATCGCACGGCGATCAGGGCTACGGCCGCGGCGGCCGCCGCGAGTACCGCCGCTCGGCGCCGCTCGAGTTGACCCACGCGCTGCCGCTGCTCGAACGCGCCCTTGCCGCGCTTCGCCGCCGTGGCGTGCAACCTCAACTCGGATTGTTGAAGAGCACGATGTTGCAGCTCGACCCGAGTTTCAACGAACGCGCTTACGGCACCGGCTCATTTTCGGACTTCATCGACAAGCTCGAATCGAGCGGCTACCTCGCCACCACCGGACCGGAAGGCCGCAAGACCATCGAGGTCAAGCAAGCCGCCGAAGCCGTTGCGGCGCCGAAGAAGGACGAAGCGCTGCCCTTCCTCCGCCAGGTCGTCGACATCTACAAGTTGGATCTCGAAGACGGCGCGACCGCCGACGATCTCGCCGCCTGGGTCGTCAAAATCCACCCCGGCTTCGATGCCCAGAAGTTCGGTTTCCAGACCTTTCCCGAACTGCTCAACTTCGCGCAGGATAACTTCGTCATTCGTGTCGAGGCCGATCCCGCGCGCGGCATGATCGCTTATCCGCCCGCCGATCCGGAACCGGCCGCTCACCCGGCGCCGGCGCCCGAACCGGAAGTGGCCGCCGCCGCTGCCGTCGCGGCGGAACCCGCCGAAGCCGAGCCCGCCGAAGAGATTCCCGTCGGCGCGATCGAAGAACTCGAAGGCGAAACCCGCAAGAAGACGGCTTCGCGCAAACGCGCTCCCGCCGCCAAGAAAGCCGCCGGCGCGACGGCCAGCGTCCGCCGCCCGCGCGCCCGGAAGCAGGTAGAGTAAATCGATGCTGGAACGCTTCCACTTTCCAGGCGCGGTCGCACCGCGTGGGCCTTATTCCCACGCCGTGCGCGCCGGCGATTTTATCTACGTCTCGGGCCAGGTGCCCATCGACCCCATCTCTAATGAGTTCTCCTACGGAACCATTGAACACGAGACCGCGCTGGTCCTGTCGAACATCGCCCTGATTCTTGAAGCCGCCGGCGCGTCGATCGCCGATGTCGTCAAGTGCAACGTGTATCTCAAGGACGGCGGTGATTTCGCCGCCATGAACGCGGTCTACGGCTCCGTGTTCGGTGACAACAAACCAGCCCGCACAACGGTTGAAGTGAAGTTCGCCAATCCGACGATCAAGGTGGAAATCGATTGCATCGCCTACCGCCCGCGCTCGTCCTAATCGACCTCCAACTCGCCATCGACGATCCCTCCTGGGGCCAACGTAACAATCCGCTCGCCGAATCGAACGCACGCAAGCTGCTCGATCTGTGGCGGGAGAAGCGCTGGCCCCTTTTCCATGTGCGGCACGATTCCACCACACCCGGCTCCACCTACGCGCCCGGCCAGCCGCTGCACGCCTTCAAACCCGAGACCGCGCCCCTGCCCGGCGAGACGGTGCTCGGCAAAACGACGTGCAACGCCTTCGCCAGCACGGATCTGCTTTCGCGCTTGAACGGCGCCGAGACCTACTTCTGCGGCGTGATCACCAGCAACTCGGTGGAGTCGACCGTTCGGGCTGCCGGCGATCTCGGCGTGAAAGCGTTTCTGGTTGAGGACGCCTGCTTCACCGTGGCCAAAGGCCGCTGGAGCGCGGATGAAGTCCACGCGATGTCGCTTGCGAATCTCGACGGCGAATACTGCACGGTGGTGACGACTGCGTGGGTGCTGGCGGAGCGCGAATAGAGAAGCCATGAAATATCTGGCCTGCTACTACGACATATATGCCGACCATCCAAACCGAAAAGAGTATTTCGAGGTTGGCGACGATGACAACGTCACGAGGCAGGTGTGTGTATTCCCAAACGCAGTCGTTACGTCGCGGAAGGACCACGACCCGCTTGTCGGCGGAACACTGTGCGATCAGCCGTTTTCAACGAGTGACCAAACCGCGCTGATAGAAATCACGCAGGCTGAATTTGAAGCGGCGTGGAATCTTCCTGACCCGCGAGAGACGATTCGCGATCGGCACTCAGGCGCGCGACCCTATCCAAAGATCTGGCCCGATTCGCAGCCAATCACGCTAAGATCCTGAAGGCCGCCAATGACCACGCCCGTCCCCGTCCAAGAAACCGACCGCTACCAAAGCCTCGACATGATCCGCGGAGTCGCCCTCTTCGGCATCCTGCTGATGAACATCACCGGCTTCGGCCTGCCGTTCGCCTATGGCAACCCGACCAACTACGGCGGCGCGACGGGCGCGAACTTGTGGGCGTGGATCACGACCAATATGCTCTTCGAAGGCACGCAGCGAGGCATGTTCTCGATCCTCTTCGGCGCGGGTTTCATGGTCCTCATCCAACGTCTCGAAAAAACCAATCCCGCCGACGCCGCCGACATCTTCTACCGCCGCACATTGTGGATGATCCTGTTCGGCATGATCCACGCCTACCTTCTGCTCTGGACTGGCGAGATTCTCTACTTCTACGGCGTCACGGGCCTGTTCCTCTATCCACTGCGCAAGATGACCGCGCGCGCGATGCTCTCCGTCGCCGCCGCCGGCTTCGCGATCGGCATGTTCTGGAACGGCTGCGATACCTGGCGCGCGCAGCAGAAGCACGCCGCGTACGTCGAAGCGAAAAAGGCCGCCAGTCCGGGGCCCGAGCAACAAGAAGCCATCAAAGCCTGGAAAGAACACGAAGAGCACTTCAAGCCGTCACCGGAGAAAATCGCCAAGGCGATCGCCGCCCACCAAGGCGGCTACTTCGGCCTCGTCGCCTATCAAGCGCCGATCAACGCCGAGAACGAATCGTGGTATCTCTACCGCTGGTTCTTCGATATCTTCTCGATGATGCTCCTCGGCATGGGCCTGCTCAAACTCGGTGTGCTCACTCTGCGCTCCGAGCCCCGTGTTTATTGGCTCATGTTGATTTGCGGCTACGCCGTCGGTCTCTCGGTCAACTACTGGGAGACAACGACGATCATCAACTCGGGCTTCTCGATCTTCGCCTACATGAACACCGATATCACCTACGATCTCGGCCGCGTCGGCATGACCACCGGACACCTCGGCTTTCTGTTGCTCTTCTGCCGCTCGGGTTTGCTGAGCTGGCTGCGCAACTCACTGGCGGACGTGGGACGCATGGCGCTGTCGAACTACATCACCCATTCCATCGTCTGCGCGATTCTGTTCAGCGGTTTCGGTTTTGGGCTCTACGCAAAACTCGAACGCCACCAGCTCTATTACATCGTCTTCTCGATCTGGATTTTCCAACTCATCATGAGTCCGATCTGGCTCAAGAACTTCCAATTCGGTCCCCTTGAGTGGGGCTGGCGCTCGTTGACGTACATGAAGAAACAACCGATGCGGCGGTCCGTCGCCGCACCGGTCGCCGAGGCCGTTTAACGCGGCCGCGGAAAGGGTTTGCGCGGCACGGTGCCGCAACGTTCGAACTCGTCGATGAGCGTCGACGCCGCTGCGCGCGCGATCTGCGTCGCCATCGACTTCAGCGAGACGTTGAACTCCTTCGATGTCGTCAAGCCGGAAAGCTTTGTCAGCGTGTACGCGATATCGATTTGGTCAGCGGCGCCGATCGCCTTCCACGGCACGGGTTCGGGGTCCGCAAAATCGGTCCAACGAGGCCCGGGCCAAGGCCACGGCCAAGGCGGACAGATCTCGTCTCCCGGCTCCCAGCTTGCCACGACGGCGTTGCCGGACTGCTCGGCCATCTGCTTGGACAGCGCCAGCAATCGCTTGCCGATTTTCTTGTCGGCGACAAGCGTCGAGGCGTTCTTGACCGCGTCGGCGACCATGAGATCGACGTGCGCGTTCGAAAAAACAAAAGGCGTTTTAGGGATCACCGCGTCCCACGCCTTCGGATTCAAATCACTAGCCTAACGTACCTTTGTACGGATGCCTTTGAAGGTAGCCATTGTTACTTCCTTGTAGCGATATATCGACCGCTCAGCGGTCTTCGCATAGGTAGTGTGTTTCGCACGCCGAGCGTTTCATCGCCGCAAAACGCAAAGACACAAGGGCGGCGAAGTGCATCCTGCTAATGGAAAAAGAGGGACTTCTTTGGACAGGATTTTATGGCCGCGCTCAAGTTTGGCGCATTCGAGGGTCGTTCAGCGCAGCGGAGGACACGAAGAATGGCCCGGCGGCTGTGGTGATTTCCGATGCCTTGCGGCGGCGGATCTTCGGCGATGGCAGGAATCCGGTGGGCGAGAAGATTCTGTTGAAGG
>VFZQ01000027.1 GCA_016871135.1 Acidobacteriota bacterium
CCGCCGGACGATGACGTAAACAATCGTGACGCCAGTGAACGCCATCGCCCAGAGCATCGCGATTCCGCGGATCCAGGTAAGGGCGTCGGAGGGTGGAATCCGCTGCCAGACAAGCGGCATTTCAAACGCAAGCCCGGCCAGGCCGATCCACTGGGACCAAGGCAGCCAACGCGTCCAAGACTTCTCCGCGAAGCGTTGACGCAGGATCCGATGGCAAAGCACGACCATGAGCATGCCGAACAACTCGGGCAGGTTACGTGTGATGGACTGCGTCATCCCCATTCACTAGTGTATCGGCAGATTTGGCGCGGATCGTTGTATATTGGGGGGCAGTGCATCCGCGAACCGCTGCGGTGGCCGCGCCCGTCGAATCGTTGATCCGGGTGATACGCGGCCAAAAGGTGTTGTTGGACACCGGCCTCGCCGCCCTCTACGAAGTCCCTACGTTTCGCTTGAACGAAGCTGTCAAACGCAACCGGGAGCGATTCCCGGACGATTTCATGTTCCAGCTGACCGCCGCACTTTGCCCTATGCATTCACAGAGCACGGAGTGGCCATACTTTCCTCGGTTTTGAACTCGGGCAGGAGCGGACGGTTTCGGTGATGGAGGTTCTGGTTACCGACATCGACAGCCTGGCCAGCGAAATCCGTCAGATGCAGGCGGCGCCGTCCGGCGAACGGCGCCGCATCGGATTTGTTCGGGCGTAGCGTTACTTTGCCGCGAACTCGACGAGTTCGGTGGTTGAGTCCATCTTCACGGCGCCGGTCGACTTGGAAACAGCCTTCACAACGCCGCCGGGAACGGTGTCGCTGACGCAGGAGCGGGTAGAGGTCCTCATGCCGTTGGCGTTGGTATCGAGGTCGTAGCACTTGGCGGCGATGGGCTTACCTGCCACGGTAACGGTTTCGTTGACCGGAGTTACCGGCTTGCCGGCGTTGGCGGGCGCGGCGGCGGCGGTCTTGAGCGGGATGTTCATCTTGTTCTTCATGGTCTGGCCCATGACCTTGGTCTCGGTTTCAACGACGGCGTTGTTGGCGTCGATGGAGACAAGCGTCTGGGTCATTTCCGTGACGGTTTTGGTCGGCTCCATCATGGCGGTGGTCCGAAGCTTGGCGTAGCTACCCGGTTTGAAGCCGGCCCACGGGTGTTTGTCGGCGGCGAAAGCGGCCGCGAGGCAGAAGAGAGGAAGCACGATTTTGTTCATCACTCTTCCAGAGCGGATTCGAAAGGGGAAACTAGTCGTTTGCCGAAGATAATTTTGAGGCCCAGTCCAGAGCGCGGGTTGTGACGTCCTTGACGGCGGGGGAGAGCTGATCGAGTTGTTGCGCTTCGGCGGCACGCGCTTTGACTTTGACCGCGATTGCGAGCGCTTCGGCGCGTTGGCCACGGCGGATCAGTTCGGTTCCTAGCGGCATGTAGGTGCGTAGCAGCCAGGTTCGAGCGCCGAGGTTGGCTGGATCGGCAGCCATCGCCTCGCCGATGGCGATCGACTTGCGCCAGAGCGCGACGGCGCGATCGTTGTCTCCGAGTTCGACGTGGCGCGCGGCGAGACGGAGACAGAGGTCCATCTCCTGGCGGCGCAAGCCGGAATTGGCGGGATCGGACTGCGCGATGGCATCGACGATATCGAGCGACTCACGGAGTGTACGGGTGGCTTCCGGATCGCGCGGAGCGAGTGCGCCGCCGTAACGCATGAGGCTCATCGCGTAGTCGATTTTGACGTTTGTGGACTTGGGATCGCCGGCGAGCAGGCGTCGAGCCTCTTCGGCCATTCGCTTGAAGTGCTTCAACGCCGTGTCGCGCTCGCCAATGCTTTGTCCGAAGCCCCAGTAGGCGTCACCGAGATTGGCTTCGGCCAGCATGAGGCTCTTGCGGACCCGCGTGTTGCCGGGTTCGGCGGCGACCATCGCCTCGTTGAGGCGGACCGCGTTCTCGAAATACGGGACGGCATCCCTGGCGCGGGATAGGTTGAACAGCACAGAGCCGGCAGCGGAGTAAGACTGGGCGAGTTCGGTGGAGAGCGCGCGGTCGGCGGGGGCTTTCGCGGAGAGTTCTTCGAGGATCTTGACGGGTGTGAGTGCGAACTCGACGCTGGGCTTTACGCGAGAGCCGACGTCGCGGTTATAGCGAGAATAGGCTTGCGCGAGGCGGCGGAGTGCGACGGTACTGTCGGGGTTGCTTTTGACCGCTGCCTCCATGACCGCGATCGCCGTCTCGATGTGCTGTTTGCCTTCCGCCATCTTGCCGGATCGGACTTCGCTCTCGGCAATGATCAGGTACACACTGGTCAGCGTCGCGGCGGTTTCGATATCGCCGGGTTGTTGCCTTTGCAGCGGTTCGAGGAGAGCGAGCGATTTGCGCAGACTTTCGGCGGCGTCGCCGCGGCGGGCGAGGCTCGGCTCGATCAGGCTTCCCTGGATTTCCGCGATGCGGGCGTAGCCTTCGGCAATCTCCAATTGCAGCGCGCGGTCGCCCGCGGCTTCTTGCGAGAGGGCGTTGAGATAGTCGAGGGCTGTCTTGACGACCACCTGTTGCGCGGCGGTGGAGGCGGCGAGCGGCTTGACGGCGTCTTCCACGTCGAACAGGAGTGCCCGGGCGATACCCCGTACCTGCTCAAACCGGCGTTCGGCGCGGCGCGCCTGATACATCGTCGAGGCGGCTCCGCCAATGATCGCAAGGGTAACCGCGACAGCAGCCGTGGCTGTCAGGCGATTGCGTGCAATCCACTTCCGCAGCCGGTAGAGCCTTCCGGCGCGGCGGGCTTCGATGGGGCGGTCGCCGAGGTAGCGGCGGATATCGGCGGCCAGTTGCGCGACGCCGGTGTAGCGGCGATCGGCGTCCTTTTCCAGGCAGGTCAGGACAATGGTGTCGATGTCGCCCTGATAGGCCCGCGTGCCCAAGACGGCGCTCGGGAGGACCAGCCCGGCGGCGCAGATCGATTCTTCGAACGCCGCCGGGGAAGTGGTATCGGCGGTTTGCGCCCGGCGGCCGGTAAGGACTTCGAAGAGCACGAGGCCGAGTTGATAGACATCGGTCCGGGTGGTGACTACACCGCCGCGCACCTGCTCGGGACTGGCGTAGTCGGGCGTAACGGGCACGGCCATGGTCATTGTGTGAACGGCGGAGTTGCCGGCGGCGTCGATGAGCTTCGCGATGCCGAAATCGAGGAGTTTGGGATTACCGGCGGCATCGACAAGGATATTGGCCGGTTTGATATCGCGATGAACGATGAGGCGTTGGTGGGCGTGATCGACAGCTTCGCAAACCTTGATGAACAGTTCCAGACGGGCTGGGAGCGGCTGATTGCTACAAAAGGCCACGATCGACTCTCCTTCGACCAGCTCCATGACGAAGTAGGGAACGCCGTCATCGGTGGCGCCGCCGTCGAGAAGGCGCGCGATGTAGGGATGTTGGAGGCTGGCGAGGATTTGGCGTTCCTGATCGAAGCGTTCGCGAAATACGCCGGGCAGGGCGGCTTGCCCGCAGAGCTTGATGGCGGCTGTTTGGGCGAAGTCGTCGGTGCGGACGGCTTCGTAGACGGCGCCCATTCCGCCGCGGCCGATTTCCCGAACAAGGCGATAGGCGCCGATGCGGCGTCCGATCATCGGCGTCTCGTGGGCGGCGGACTGTTTGAGCGTCCCTATGACCGCGGCAACGCGGTCGCGGCCGTCGTTATTCAGGAGGCTTTCGAGCTCCTCGCGCATTTCGGCGTCACCGGCGGTCTCGGTTGCGATGTAGGCTGAACGGGCGGGATCGTCGAGATCGACAGCGGCGTCGAAGAGCCGTTCGAGGCGCTCCCAACGCTCGGGAGTCATGCAAAGACATCCTATCGGCGGGAACGATGGCGTTGTTCGACTATGTCCTGGCAGATGCGGCCAAATGGGGTGGGGCGAGCGGTCGGGATCCGCAACAGTTCGTGGATGCGAAACTGCGCGAGACAATCGAGATGCTGGAATCGCAGCCAATCGATATTTGCGCCAATGTGTTTTCGAACGAATCCGCTTCGCTGTGGACCGACGCCCGGCTGGACCAGTTGTTCGCAGCGATGGCGAAGCATGGGGTGGCGATGCAGATCGGCACAAGCGACCGTTTGCCCGGTGCGGCGGCGATTCAGCGGGCGAAGCGGATGGGCGTGCGATTCACGCTGGGAAGCGGTTCGCAGCGGGCGGGCGATTTGAATCGTTGCGAGTACGGCCTTGCGATGATCAAAGAATGTGCGTTGACGTCGAACAATTTCTGGGTGCCGGGCGGCTGGGGGCCGAAGGCCGCTGATCGGAAGCGCGCCTGACGGTGCTGGCGGTTACTTCTTTACTCTGGTCATCGTGAAGTCGAGCAGGCGGTCGTACATCCACTTGCTGGGGCGGTCATGTTGGGCGGAGAAGCTGCCGACGAGCTTGTCGCCTTTGAGTTCGAGCTTCCAGCGCAGGTGCTCGCCGTCGTCGAGCGTCAGATAGCGGTAGATGTTGACGTTGCCGCCGTCGGCGTTGATTTTGAGTTCCGCGCCGATTTGGCCATTGGCGTTTACGGAATGTGCGGTTACCTTTCCGTTTTCCATTTTGATTTCGACGGTGGAGGTTTGGGTGCGCTTTACGCCCGCGCCGTCTGTCCAGTCGGCGGCGCCGGTCCAGCGACCTGTGATGTCTTGTGCGAAGGCTGCGGCCGCTGCTGTTATGAGGAGGAGAATCGAGCGCATGGGTAGGAGTTTATCAGGCGGGTGGAGGAGTTGAATCTCTCCAGTAACTCGCGCACAACGGACCCGCTCCGGCTCGGCCATCGGGCGAGTTCCTCGCCCGCTTGAGGCCGTGCCTCCACGGCCTGTGCGCTCAGTAGTGGTATCTTGCTTGCAAGAAGTCGACCGCTTCATCAGTGACCCGATACACAATGCGGTGTTCCTGAGTAACTCGCCTGGACCAACAGCCGCCGAGTACGTGCTTTAAGGGCTCGGGCTTTCCGGGGCCTTCGAACGGGTTTCGAATGACCGCATCGACGAGGTCGAGGACTCTCAGTGCAACCGATCGCTCGTTCTTGACCCAGAATCGAAGATCCTGAAGAAACTCCGTTTGAATTATTGCGACGCGCCTAGTCCGTCGCTTCACCGAGCATCTCTCTCCTCAAGGCCCTCGGCGCGAGGGGCTTGCCGTTCCCTGCCTTTGACCGTCGCACCGCGGTGAGCAAACGCCGCGCGTTCTTTGGGGAGCGCAGTAGGTGCGCTGTTTCCAACAGCCCGGCGAGTTCGTCGGCCGGGAGCATCGCTACGTCACGGGATCCCCTTCGACGAACGATAACGGTCTCCTGCTGATCGACTACTTGGTCGAGTACAGAGGCGAGATTCTCTCGGAGGCTGGTGTAGGTTGTTTCGCTTGGCATTGGCACTCCCTTTCACAGTGTACAGGAAACCTGTACGTGCTTCGGACCCGATTCGTGCGGTTCGGCGGCACGGGCAACGATCGGCGTTGCTAAATTGGGAACCGCTGCGCCATGCTGTAAGACGTGATTCCCGCTACCTTGCTGTTCGCGCAGGCGATTCTTATTCAGTCGGCTTCGGTGTTTGATGGAACCGGAGCGCCGCCGAAGACCGCCGATGTTTTGATCAACGGCGCCGTCATTGAACGCGTCGCGCCGTCGATTGTGGCGCCGGCGGGGGCGCGGGTGATCGATGGGCGGGGCAAGACGCTGCTCCCTGGGTTGCACGATCTGCACACGCATGTGCCCTACTCGACTGTGGGCGGGGCGCCCGCCGATTGGGGGAAGAATCTCAACGCCTATCTGCGATCGGGTGTGACGACGCTGGCCGATTTTGGCACGTATGCGGAGACCTTTGAACCAGTGCGGCGGTTGCTTGGCGAAGTCCATTGGAAGGGGCCGCGCGTTCATTTCGCCGCGCGATTCACGACACCGGGCGGGCATGGGGCGGAAGGCGGACGCGGGGACTTTTTCACCAACGAAGTCCTGACGCCGCGGCAGGCTCATGCGGCAATGGCGAAGATTCTTCCGTATAAGCCCGATGTCATCAAAGTCTTCACCGATGGATGGCGGTATGCGGCGGCCGCGGACATGACGAGCATGGAAGAAGAGACCTTGCGGGCGATCGTCGAGGACGCGCACAAGGCGGGTATTCCGGTGCTGACGCATACGGTGACGCTGGCGAAGGGGAGGATCGCGGCGCGCGCGGGCGTGGATGCGATCATGCATGGGATTCAAGATCAGCCGATCGATGACGAACTCATCGAGCTGATGAAGAAGAACAACGTCGCGTATGGGCCGACGGCTGCGGTGTATGAACCGCGCGCCGGTTATATCAACGAGCCGCTGCTGGGGCAGTTGCTGCATCCGGCGGCGCTGAAGGCTCTGCAAGCGCGGCCGATGCTGGCGAAGCCAAGCGCGCAGCGGGTGCGGAAGTACGAGTTCCTGAAGCAGAATGTCGCCGCGCTGCACAAGGGTGGCGTGTCGATCATCGCCGGAACCGATGCGGGCATCACGGGCACGCATCACGGCTGGGCGCTGCTACGCGAGATCAAGCTGCTGGCGGGAGCGGGCTTGGGACCGCTTGAAGCAATGAAGGCAGCGACGTCGAATGCGGCGCGCGTGCTGCGGACGCAGGCGGGGATTATTGCCGCCGGGCGTCCGGCGGATCTGGTGCTGATCGACGGCGCGCCCGATAAGCAGATAGGCGATATCGATAGGATTCACACCGTTGTGAAGGGTGGCGTGGTTGTGGATTTGGCGGGGTTGACCCGAGCGATCCACGCCGATGGGCCTTCGCCGGTTGTAGCGCGCAAGGCGGTCGAACTGCTTGACGATTTTGAATCGGCGAGCGGGCGAAGCCGCCTCGATACGCGGTGGGTGAATTCAACCGATCCGGGGCACGATCACACGGAGATGATTTATACGCGCGTCGTGCGCGGGCCGGGCGATCATGCGATGTCGGTAACGGCAAAGATGTCGGAGACGGGGCGGCCGTTTGGCCGGATCAATTTGCCGCTGACGCGTGGGGGCGTCGAACCGATGGACGCGCGGGCGTTTGGCGGGATCTCGTTCGACACGCGAGGCGAGGGCGCGTATTCCCTGCAGGTTGCGGCGCGGTCGGCGGCGACGCCGTTCAGCGCGAAGTTCGATGCGGGGCCGGTGTGGTCGCGCGTTGAGATTCCGTTCGCGGCGTTTGGCGAAAAATGGCGCGGCGACGATTTAACGATGCTGCTGTTCGAACTGGCGCGGCCGGCGGGCGCGCATGCGTGGCTGGAGATCGACAACGTCCGGTTCACGCCGGCGGCGCAGGTGTTGTACGAAGAAGAACGGATCGCATCGCGGAAGACGCGCGAGGAGAGTTACCGGCAGATTCAGAACTACGCCGCGCATTTGGAGAAGACGCAAGCCCAGCGCGCGATGCGGGCGCAGTTCGCGGCCACGCTCGGGTATCCACCGCCGGCGTTTCATGAGGCGCGCAACTTGCGGCTGGAGAAGATCGGCGAGGATGCGATCGCGGTCTATCATCGCGCGTGGGTGAAAGTCGCGCCGGAAATGGAGGTGTATGGTCTCTACCTAGTGCCGAAGAAGGCACAATTTCCGGCGCCGCTGGTGATCGCCAAACATGGGGGCGGCGGGTATCCGGAGTTGGCGCTGTTCAAGGGCGGGGGCAACTACCACGACATGATTCGCGGGGCGGCGCGTGAGGGGTATGTCGTGTGGTCGCCGATTTCGTTGATGTATCCGTACGGCGATCGCGACGCTGGGACGCCGATTCCGGCGGAGGTCCGGCGCGATATGGACGCGCAGTTTCGCAAGCTGGGGACGAGTTTGATGGGCGTCGAGGTGATGCGGATTTCGCGGTCGCTGGATGCGATGTTGGAGCGGCCGGAGGTGGACCGCACGCGAGTCGGAATGATTGGCCTGTCATACGGCGGCTTCTTCACGCTGTACACGATGGCGCTGGATGAGCGGATCAAGGTGGGCGTGGCGAGTTGTTCGGCGCGCGACCGAGAGACGACGAAGGCGGCGGTACCTGAGGGGCGGCCGGTGGACGCACCGGCGGCGGATCTGGCGGCGATGATTGCGCCGCGCGCATTGCAGTTACAGAACGGGCTGCATGACGCGGGTTTCCCGATCGAAGATGTGCGGCGCGCGGCGGCGGAGGCAAAGACGCATTATGTGAAAGACGGCGCGTTCGAGTTTCAAGAGTTCGACGGCAAACACGAATGGCGGGGAGACATCGCATGGGCGTTCCTGCGCAAGCACCTTTAAACAACACGCGTGAACAGCGTGGCTGGTACATGTACGACTGGGCGAACTCGGCGTACTCGTCGACAGTGCTGACGCTGTTTTTGGGCCCGTATCTAACTGCGATGGCGAAGGCGGCGGCGGGCGCGGATGGGTTTGTTTATCCGCTGGGAATCAAGGTCGACCCGCGGTCGTTCTGGGGCTACATGGTTTCGCTATCGGTGCTGGCGCAGGTTTTTGTGCTGCCGCTGGCGGGGTCGGTCGCAGATTACGGGCGGCGGAAGCGCGAATTGCTGGGAGCGCTGGCGTTTACCGGTGCGATCGCGACGACGTGTTTCTTCTTTGTCGCCGATGGGCGGTATCTGTTTGGCGGTGCGTTGTTCTTTGTGGCGAACCTGGCGTTTGGGTCGTCGATGGCGGTGTACAACTCGTTTTTGCCGGAGATTGCACGGCCGGAAGAGCGGGACGCGGTGTCGTCGAAGGGATGGGGGATCGGCTATGCCGGCGGCGGCCTATTGCTGGCGTTGAACCTGGTGTTTTTGTCGAACGCCGCGAAGTTGGGGCTGACGGAAGGCACGGCGGTACGGATCTGTCTTGCAAGCGCGGGCGTATGGTGAGGACTGTTCACTCTGATCCCGATGGCACGGCTGCGCAATCGCGGGCCACAGCGGGTTCTGCCCGCCGGCGCGACGGTATTCGGCATGGGGTTTCGGCAGTTTCGCGCGACGGTGAAGGGGTTGCGGCGGTATCCGAGAACGATGCTGTTTCTGCTGGCCTACCTGATCTACAACGACGCGATTCAGACCGTCATCGCGATTGCAGGACAGTTCGGCAGCGATGAGTTGAAGATGCCGATGTCGCAGTTGACGCTGGCAATCCTGATGGTGCAATTCGTAGCGTTTGGCGGGGCGCTGCTGTTCAACCAGTTGAGCGCGCGGTTTACCGCCAAGCGGGCCGTGATGGGTGCACTGGTGGTTTGGCTGGGAGTGATCGGGTATATTTACGCGGCGGTGTCGACGGCCGGGGAGTTTTTCGTCATGGCGGCGTGTGTTGGCGTAGTGATGGGGGGCTCGCAAGCGCTCAGCCGGGCCATCTTTTCACAGATGATCCCGGCTGGCAAGGAGGCCGAGTACTTTTCGCTCTACGAGATTAGCGACAAGGGGACGAGCTGGCTCGGTCCGCTTGTTTTCGGACTGGCGCTGCAACATACGGGCAGCTATCGGGTCGCCGCGTTGACGCTTACGGTGTTTTTCGCGGTGGGTTTTGCGTTGCTATCGCGGGTCGACGTCGGTCTTGCGGCGGCGGAAGCTCACCGCGAGCAGGCCGAGGCCGATTAGGGCGATCGTGGACGGCTCAGGGATGCTCTCGGTGTTGATGGCGCCCTGGAATGAAGTCGCGCTGTTGTCGTTGATCGAATTCAGGATGTAGCCGTTGGTGGGGAAGTTGGGCTGCTGGAGAAAGTAGTTGACCGTAGCCGTGGAGCCGTCGGTGACCGAGGTCGTCAACGGATTGAAGACGACCGAGGCAGGTGAGAGGCTTTGGGTGTTGGAGATCTGGCCGCCGAGCACGCCAGTGAACTGAGTCGACTGAACGAAAGGCACCGTTTGGTTAACCGTGATCGTGATCTCGACGCCGGAGATACTGATGAGGCCGGAGCAGTCCCCGCCGCCGGCGCACAGCGCGATCAGGTGGCCGAAGTTCGCGCCGGTGAATCCCGGGGCAGACGGAGCGTTAACGGTGTTGCCGGCGTTGGGGATATAACGGAGGATCAGATCGTTGATCGTGAGATCGTTGCCGCTTACACCACAACCAGACACGCCGTTGCAGTTCCAATTGACCGCAGTCGCGTAGGTCACGTTCATCGCTGAGGAGGTGAGTGAAGCGGCGGCGAAGGCCAGCACACAGAAGATCGTATTTTTCATTTTGGTTCTCTCCTAGGGACACAAGCCCCGACCAAGCACAGTTGCGGTGGATCGTCTTGCAGTTGGGCTATAACTCGAATTTACGGGAGAATCGGTCGATTGCCGCAACGATTTTCGAATCTAGGTATTACTAGTCTGGAGGCTAAGACTTGTACCTGAGCCTGATAGACATAGGCCGCTCGGAGTACTAGTACACAAACGCAAATCGGCCGGGGCCCGAAGGCGCCGACCGATCGATTTAGAAGGAAGATTTAACTACTTTACCCGGCGGCGGAATGCGATTCCGACCAGTCCGAGACCGATGAGGCCGAAGGTTGCGGGTTCGGGGACACCCGTGGTCGAAGTGTTGAGAGCGCCCTGGAATGTAGTCGAACGATTGTCGCTGATTGAATTTAGGATGTAGCCTGTGATTCCCATCATCGTAGGCTGCTGGAGGAAGTAGTTGACGTTGACTCCGCCACTGGAATACGTGAAGGAGGTCGGATTAAAGAGAGCGATCGACGGATTCAAGGCCTGTGTGGAGCTGATCTGGCCGTTCAGCGAGCCCTGCCAGGAGGTGGCGTTGGTGACGAACGGCTCCGTCTGGCTGACGTTGACCGAAATCTTGGCGCCGGAGATACTCTGGAGCGACGTACAGCCACCATTGGTGGCGCAAAGCGCGATAACGGCGCCAAAGCCGGCTCCTGTGAAGCCTGGAGAGGAGGGGGCGTCAACGGTGGCGGTGTTCGCGGTGTAACGGAGAACGAGGTTGCCGAATTGGATGTCGTTGCCATTGACGGAGCAGCCAGCAACCCCGTTGCAGTTCCAATTGACGCTCGTCGAAAAGGTGACCGGTATAGCGAACGCCGTTGTGGCGAACGCGAAGGCAATAAGAAGGGCAGATTTCATGTAGTGCTCCAGGGCGAGAATCGATGCCGTCGATCGTAGTCTCTGGCTCGTCCCTGTCAGACTACGGTCGAGATGCGCGAGCGCAAAGGTACTTCCGGGACAGTGGGTAACCGTACCGGCTTAGTACACCGTTTTGAAGGCGGGCATCGTGCGACCGGCGGACTCCTATTGAGTCCTGGTACCAGTTCTAGGGCCCTAGATTTTGACGACGATGCGGCCGCGAACCTGTCCGGCGAGGACGCGGGGCGCGGTTTCAGCGACGGCGTCGAGCGGGATCTGGGTGATCATTCGTTCTAACAGATCCAGGTTTAGGTGCTGCGCGAGCAGCGCCCAGATGCGGCGGCGTTCGGCGTTGGGGACTTCGACCGAGTTGACGCCCAGGAGGCTGACGCCGCGGAGTATGAACGGGAAGACCGTTGTTTCGAGCTTCGCGCCGCCGGCCAAGCCGCAGGCGGCGACGGCGCCGTTTTGTTGCAGGGTCCGGATGATACCGCTCAGGGTTGCGCCGCCGACGGTATCGACAGCGCCGGCCCAGCGCTCGGTTTCCATTGGGCGTTTCGACTCCGCCGACAACACGTCGCGGCCGATGACTTCGGCGGCGCCGAGTTGTTGCAGGTATTCTGCTTCTTCGACGCGGCCGGTGCTGGCCACGACGCGGAAGCCCTTGGCTTTCAACAGCGCGATGGCGATGCTACCGACACCGCCGGCCGCACCGGTGACTACAACATCGCGGCCGCCGGGTTTCACGCCCGCTTTTTCAAGGGCGTCGACACACTGCATGGCGGTAAAGCCGGCGGTGCCGATGGCCATGGCCTCGCGCGGCGTGAAGGGCGCAGGGATGGGCACGACGAAATCTTCCGGCACGCGCGCGAGTTCGGCGTAGCCGCCCCAGTGGCGCTCGCCCAGGCCGCAGCCCGTGACCAGGCAATCATCGCCGGCCAAGTCGATACCCGGAACCATGGGGAACGATCGTACGACGCCGGGCGATCCTGTCATCGCAAGGGCGTCTTTGTAATTCAGACTCGACCACCGGACTTCGATGGTGCGGTCGCCGGGCGGGAGTTGGGCGGCGTCGATCTCGCCCAACTCGCATCCGGATTTGGTTATCAGCCAGCCGCGCACGGCTACTTCTTCTTCATCTTGCCGGGCGTGAAATAGTCGACTTCACCCATGAAGACGGAGTCGACTTTTTCGACGAGCTTGCCGTTGGCTTCGGAGGATTTGCGGACCGCGGCCCAATCCGGATCGGCGGCGAAGGCCTTCCAGGATTTGTCGCGCGCTTCGCGGCTCGGGTAGGCGAGCACGTAGATGAGATCCGTGGCGGCGCCTTTTTCTTTGTCGGTCGGGCCCCAGAAGCCGACGATTTCCATCCCATGCTTCACAAAGAGATTGTTGGTGTGTTGGCGGAAGCGGTTGTGGACGTCTTCGAGCTTGCCGGGGAATGCGTGGTAGATGCGGAGTTCGTAGAACTTGCCGGTCTTTTTCAGGGAGGGCGAGGGCTCGGGTGTCTGGCCGAAAGAGAGGGCGGCAAAGGCAGCCGAGGCGAGTAACAATTTTTGCAGCATGGCTGAAAGTATATCGCCACCGCTACAATGAAGTCTCCTTGCATGCTTCCTATTCTTCATGCTCTGGAAAACGGCGCGCTGCTTTTGACGGCGAACCGGCGGCTGGCGCGGCACTGGAGATTAGCGTTCGATGCCGCGCAGATGGAGGCAGGGCGGGACGTCTGGCCGGCGCCGGAGATCCGCGCGTGGCCGGACTGGGTGGCCCACCACTGCGAGCGAACGATGAGCGATCGGGTACTGCCGCCGGCGATGGCGGAGCGGCGCGGGTGGGAGCGCGTGATTCGCGAAGCAGGCGACGGAGAGCCGCTGCTCGATGTGGCCGCGACCGCGGCCGCGGCTTCCGATGCGTGGGCGTTGTGCAGACAGTATCAAATTTCGTTGCGGCATCCAGCGTTTGACGACGCCATCGACACGGCGCGGTTTCGGAACTGGGCGCTCGATTGGGAGCGGCGTGTGGAGCGGCGGCGGTGGCTACCGGCGGCGGAGCGCGAGGCGTGGCTCGCGGAGACGCTGGGCGATTCGATGGGGCGGGAAGTGTGGGTAGACGGGTTCGATGAGTTCACGCCTTTGCAAGCGGCGTTGCTCGGGAAGTTGCAGTGGCAGCGGGTCTCCAGCGAGCGGCCTCGCGCCGGCGCAGTGGCGCTGCACGTTTGTGATGACGCGCGCGCCGAAGCTTACGCCGCGGCGTGTTGGGCGCGTACGCGGTTGGAACGCGATGGGAAAAAAAAGGTTGGCGTTGTTGTGCAGGATCTGGCAAAGTTGAGGCCGGCGATCGAAGGGATCTTCGAAGATGTGCTTGGCAAACCGCTGTTCAACATTTCGTTGGGTCTGCCGCTAACGGAGTGGCCGGTCGTCGCCGATGGGTTGGCATTGTTGCGGTGGATGAACGGGCCGTTGCCGGTGGGGGAGGCGGGCGGGCTGTTGCGTTCGCCGTTTATGCGCGGCGGGAACGCAGCGGCGGAGATGGAGGCGAGGGAGCGAAATCGACTGGTTGTGACGCTCGCGCAAGCGGGTTGGGCGGGTATTGCGGCGCCGGAACGATTAACGCCGGGCGCGTGGGCTCGGATGATTCCCCGGCTGCTTGAACGGTTCGGATGGCCGGGGGATCGAGGGTTGTCGAGTACGGAGCGTCAGGCTGTCGCCCGTTTTGAAAAGGTGTTACGCGAATTCGCGGCGTTGGACGTTGTCGATGGACCGATGGGGTTTCGCGAGGCGCTGCGGCTGCTTTCGGCCGCATGCGCGGAAGCTGTGTTTCAACCGGAGACCCCTGAGATGCCGGTGCAGATTTTGGAGGCGTTGCAGGCGGCGGGATCCTCATTCGACGCGCTGTGGGTGATGGGTATGACGGATACGAACTGGCCGGCGCAGGCGAAGCCGCATCCGTTCGTGCCGCGATCGTTACAGCGTGCGGGAGACCTGCCGCATGCGACGCCGGAGCGCGAAATGCGATTTGCGCGTGAGATCACGGACCGGCTGCTGGCGAGTGCGCCGGAAGTCATCTTTAGCGCGCCGCGGCGGGAGGCCGAGCTGCCTTTGCGGCCGAGCCGTCTTGTGGCGGGGTTGCCTGCGTGGAATTCGGACAGTGTGGCTTTCGAGTCTGTCACGGCTGCCCTGGCGAGCAAGGGAACATTTCAGGAGTTCTCCGATGCGACCGCTCCTTTATTGGGGCAGGAGAAACTGATCGGCGGCACGGGCATTTTGGCGTGGCAGTCGGTGTGCCCGTTCAAGGCGTTTGCGAGTGCGCGGTTGGGTGCGGTGGAGTTCCCAGAGCCCGTGCCGGGGATACCGCCGTTCGAACGGGGCTCGAAGCTGCATGACGCGTTGAAGCATGTGTGGGAGCGGTTCCGCACGATGGCGGCGATGCGCGCGGCTTCCGAAGCGGAGCGGCAGAGCGCGATTGACGAGGCGATTGTGTCGCAGGGCAATCGCAAGTTGGACGAAGTCGAGCGGCAGTGCATGAAGCTGCGGTTAGAGCAGATGATCGAGCTTGATTTTGAACGCGGCGATTTTGAAGTAGTCGAGATGGAACGTGCAGTCGATTTCGCGGAACGGGGTATCGGCCTGCGCGGGCGGATCGACCGGATCGATCTACTGCCAGGCGGCGAGCGGGTGATCATCGATTACAAGAGCACGGCGCCTTCGACGAAGGTCTGGTACGGGGAGAGGCCCGATAATCCGCAGTTACCGCTTTATGCGATTGCGCTCGATCCAGCGCCCGCGGCGATTGCGTTTGCGTCGTTAAAGCGCGGCGATGTGAAGTACAAGGGCGCGGGGCAGGCGGAGAATCTGATTGCGGGCGTGGAGCAGAGCGGGAACGATTGGAACAGCCAGCTTGACGAGTGGCGGCGCGTGACGCGCTCGTTGTGGGATGAGTTCGCGAGCGGGAACGCCGCGGTGACGCCGAAGCAGAAGGCCTGCGCAAAGTGTCATTTGCATTCGCTGTGCCGGATTCATGAACAGGGGGTGGAGAGCGATGACGACGCCTCCTGATTTCGCGGCGCGGGAGCGAGCGCTGGATCTGGGCGCGTCGTTCCTGGTGCAAGCACCGGCGGGTTCGGGAAAGACCGAATTGTTGACGCAGAGGTTTCTGGCGTTGCTGGCTCATGTGGACGCGCCGGAGTCGATCGTCGCGATTACTTTTACGCGGAAGGCGGCGGGCGAGATGCGCACGCGTATCGCGGACGCGTTGCGCGCGGCGCAGGGCGAGGAGCCGGCCGAGGCGCATAAGAAAAAAGCGTGGTCGTTGGCGAAGGCGGCGTTGACACGTGATGACGTCCTGGCATGGGGATTGATCGATAACCCGTCGCGGCTGCGGGTGCAGACGCTCGATTCGCTGTGTGCGTCGATTGCGGCGCAGATGCCGTGGATGAGCCGTTTGGGCGGGTCGCCGGCGGTTGCCGATGACGCGAAGGAATTACATCGTGAGGCGGCGCTGCGGACACTGGCGCTGTTGGAGTCGCCGCTTGGTGAGCCCGTGGCGAGGCTTTTGCTGCATGTCGATAACAATCATGAGCGAGCTTGCGAGTTGCTCGCCGCGATGTTGGCTAAGCGTGATCAATGGCTGCGACACATTGCGGCGTTGGATCGCGTGGAGTTGGAGATGGCGCTGGCGCGCGTCCGGCAGGAAGGGGAGCAGCGCGCGCGGGCGGTGGTTCCACCGAGTGCGTGGGAGATGCCGGGGGCGGCGACTCTTGAAGATGTGGCGGAACTTCTGTTGACGAAAACCGGCTCCGTTCGCAAGAAGTTCAAGGAGTTGCAGGACTGCGATTTGAGTGCGTTGCACGAGGTTCGATCGCTGCCGCCGGTATCTTATACCGATGCGCAGTGGGAATTGATCGTCGCGTTGTTTCAGGTCTTGAAACTGGCGGCCGCGGAGTTGCGGCTGTTGTTTCAAGAGCGCCAGGCGGTCGACTTTATCGAGGTGACGATGGCGGCGATCGAGGCGCTGGGCCCCGATGACGATCCGACGCCGCTGGCGTATTCGCTCGATTTCGGCACGCAGCATCTGTTGATCGATGAGTTCCAAGATACGTCGGTGACGAAGCTGCGGCTGCTTGAGCGGCTTACCGCGGAATGGACGCCAGGCGATGGGCGGACGGTGTTCGCGGTCGGTGATCCGATGCAGTCGATCTACAGCTTTCAAGAGGCCGAGGTAACGCTGTTTCAACGCTGCCGGGAGCGCGGCCTTGGTCGGCTGCCGCTTGAATTCCTGCAACTCACGGCGAACTTTCGGTCGACATCGGATATGGTCGCGTGGTTTAACGGCGCGTTTCCTCAGGTGCTCGGAGCGAACGACGATATCGCTTCGGGAGCGGTGCGGTACGCGCCAAGCGTGACGACGCAATCGGGTGGCGGCGGCGCGCTGTTTCATGCGGTAGCGGGTGAGGTGGAAGAAGCGCGGCGAGTGGCGGATCTAGTCGAGTCGGCGAGTGAGGGAACGGTTGCGATCTTGGTTAGCCGCCGGGCGGCGGCGTTTGGGCTCGTAGGAGAATTACGTCGGCGCGGCATTCGGTATCAGGCGGTCGAGATGGATCGATTGGCCGACAGGCCGATCGTGCAGGACCTGCGCGCGTTGACGCGTGCACTGTTGCATCCGGGCGATCGGGTAGCTTGGCTGAGTGTTGCGCGCGCGCCTTGGTTCGGGAAGACGCTGGCGGAGTTGTTTGCCGGCGGTGCGTTGGAAAGCGACTCCTTAAAGAACGCCGTTGCGGAGCGGCGGCGCCGTCCGCTTCGGCGCTGGGTGGAAGAGACCTGGCGCGCGATCGGCGGCCCGGCTTGTTTGCGCGATGAGGCCGAGCGCGAGGACGCCGAAACGTATTTTCAACTGCTGGAAACGGCGAGCGAGGACTTGGCCCAATTGGACCGTGCGCTGGACGATTTGTATGCCGCGCCGGACCCGAAGGCCGATGGCCGCGTGCAGATCATGACGATGCACAAGGCGAAGGGGCTGGAGTTTGACACCGTTATTCTTGCCGGTATCGCGAAGGCGAAGAAGGGGCAGGATTCATCGCT